>JAISNS010000085.1 GCA_031276105.1 Dysgonamonadaceae bacterium | reverse complement strand
TGTGTGTGTGTGTGTGTGTGTGTGTGTGTGTGTGTGTGTGTGTGTGTGTGTGCATAATTCCGTTAACTTCCAAATGTTGGAAGTTAATAATACATAATAAATTGTTATTTACGGAAGCTGCCATATTCTTTGTTGTTGTTTTACAAAAACCGCTGCAAATGTAATTCAATAAATCAGATTATGCAAATATTCGGCAAAATCTTTTTTTCGGGGGATTGCGGGTCAAGCCCAGTCGTGTTCGGAATACGCCTCCGGCGTATTTACTTGTTTACTCATGAACTTGTTTACTTGCCAACTTTCATGTACTTTTGCAGTTTGAAAATCAATAATTAACAAAACGGATGCACAAATCGGTATTTTGTTTAACAATCGCCGTTCTACTTTTTGAATCCCCGCTATTTTCCCAGCCGGAGACTCTGTCGGGCAACACAATAATCGCCCACGACTCGGCATTGCATGTTTTGGGAAAGGAAGTTGTTGTTTCAAAGCACACCGATAAAAAAATAACCGGATTGTCGGTGGGTAAAATCTCGCTTAATCCTGCATCCGCCTCTCAACTCCCGTCCCTGCTGGGAAATACCGACTTGCTGAAACTGCTGGAGTTGACTCCGGGAGTGCAAAATTCGGGCGACGCCAATACCAATATCTATATCCGGGGAGGCGACCCGGGACAAAACGGATTGCTCTATAACGGCGCGCCGCTTTATTTGCCCGGTCATTTGATGGGATTTTTCTCCCTCTTAAATTCCGATCACATTGCCTCGCTGGAAATGAGCAAAACGGGAATTAATGCCCGCTACGGAGGCCGTTTAAGTTCGGTGATTGATGTGAAAACCAAACAAACGCTTCCTGATAAACTTTCCGTCAACGGAAACGCGGGCTTGCTGTCTTCGCAGGCAACGTTGCAACTTCCGGTTAACCGTCGATTCGGATTGTATCTTTCCGGACGGACAACGTATATCGATTTGCTTATACAACCGCTTCTTGACGAAACGATTAATAAAAATGCCAACAATAAAGTGGAAGGGTTAAACTATCATTTTTATGATACGAATCTTACATTGCTGGGCCGGCCGTCCGAAAAAGACAGGATACGGATTGATGCATTCTTCGGAAAAGATAATTTCAAAGTGATTGACGTCGACTTTTTTTTGAATGGGCGGCTGAACTGGAAAAATACCTTGCTTTCGGCGCAATGGGAACGGCAAATGAAGGCTAATCGCCTTTCGCAACAGGTTTACTTCAGCGAATATGCCAATACGTTTTCGATGAATCAGGCGGAAATGACCATCAACATACACTCCGGAATCAGGGACGCCGGATACAAAAATAACTATGCGTTTTTTATCCGCGACATTGCTTTTGAAGCCGGTTTGCACTATACCTTCCGCCAAATACAGCCGCAAACTTACCGGATTCTCAATGTTGCACAACAGTATCATTCCGATACTCCTCCCCTCTTGGAAGCGCAGGAAACCGGCGCCTACCTTACTTCTTCTTTTTCCATTATCCCGCGGTTGACAGCCGAATGGGGGATACGCTATCAGTTGTTTCACCACGACCGGTTTTTTCAAAACATAGAACCGCGTTTGTCTTTGCGTTACCGGCTACGGGAAACGATTGCCCTGCGCACCGGTTACAGTCGTCAAAGTCAGTATTTACACCTGTTAAACACATCCAGTGTAGGCATCCCGCTGGATTTTTGGATAACATCTTCTTCGCACATCCGGCCTCAGTCGGGCGATGAATTTTCGGCCGGTTATTTCCAGTCGTTCGATAATGAAAACTGGGAATTGTCGGGCGAAATCTATTACCGCACCTTGAGGCAGGTGAAAGAATATAACCAAACCGTCATCAGCGGACAAATCGACTCGTATGCCGGCCATGTTTATTCGGGCAACGGACAGGCCTACGGCTTGGAAATCATTCTGAAAAAGAATTACGGAAAATTGACCGGCTGGGCAAGTTATACTTTGGGACGTTCGGAACGGACATTCGCCGCCATCAACCGGGGAAAAACATTCCCCGCCCGATTCGACCGGCGTCACGATTTATCGTTTGCCGCTTCTTATTCTTTCAACGAAAAATGGGACGCTTCGCTCGTCTATGTATATGCCACCGGAAATGCTTACACCTTACCCTCGTCATGGTATTTCATCAACAATGCGCCGGTGAAGGAATACGGCGATTACAATTCGGCGCGAATGCCGGCCTACAATCGTACCGATTTGTCTGTAAACTATTGGTACAAGAAAGATAACGGATTCAATTTTTCAATATACAATATGTTTATGATCAACAATCCGATTTATATATTCATGAATGTAAAACAGGACGAAGACACGGGAACGACACGGGTAAGCATCAAACGAAAGAAATTATACACGCTGGTTCCCTCGGTCAGTTGGCGTTTTAAATTTTAATAAGATGAAACATTCGATTACAATTGCGTGGATAAGTTTGTGTCTGTTGACGGTTATTTCCTGCAACGAAGACAGCGAAATCGCTTACATTGAATATCAGCCTCAAATAGTGGTAGAAGGCCGGATCGAAAACGGGGGCAAGGCAATCGTTCTTTTGTCGTGGTCGGCTTCATTCAGGCACGAATTAGACACGGCTTATTTGCTCGGTCAAATTATCCGGTCGGCGAAAGTATCGGTCAGCGACGGCGAACAGACGGAACTGCTGACTTTAGGCGTCGACAACCGGTATTTACCGCCGTACATTTATTATGGTCGCACAATCACCGGCGAAGTGGGGAAAACGTATTCTCTGAAAATAGAATACCGCGGGAAAACACTACGCGCAGAAACGCATATTCCGAAACCGGTTCCGCTTGAAAGTTGCCGGTTTATCAAAGACTCTCCCGATGACTCTATCGGTCATGTACACATCCGGTTCGGGAATACATCGGAGGAATATTATCAAATAGCTACGCGAGTGATGATTAGGGAAAATATTTTCACCCCTTGTTTACACGGCAATCTTTCCTCCCTGCAATTCGGTAAAAACGAAACGGTTTCCCTCCGAATACATAAAGGGCCGATTTTATATCCTGAAGAACAGTTTGAAACGTACTTTACTGTCGGCAGTTGGATTGAAGTAGAATTCAGGACGCAATCTCGTGAAGGATACGATTTTTGGAACAGTTGGCAAAATGAAGTGTTAAACGCCCAAAATCCGATATTTCCCGCTTATACAAGCCTGAAATCCAACATACAGGGCGGAATAGGCATCTGGTGCGGATACGGCGTTTATAATTACCTGATTCAGGCAAAATAAAAAAGAGGCTGCAACACTTCTACCGGTTTACCCAAACCGATACTCCTGCGCA
>JAISNS010000046.1 GCA_031276105.1 Dysgonamonadaceae bacterium | reverse complement strand
AATTTATGAACAAATGATTTATACAGGCGCAAAGATATGTATAAAAATAATGCCCTGCAATTACTGCAAGGCATTTATCTTTATAAAGATAAGGTTTTTTGTTATAATTAAAAGTGCCCGGAACAGTATTTGAATTTTGCAATTTATTACATTTGTAAATCATTATCAATTATCAATATTCATGAATTATTCAATGAAAATCAAATAATTATCCAAATTAATACATTGCATTTAATTTCATTTGATTGCAAGATATTTCAATTATGTTGTGCAAATTTCATACCTTTGCACAACCATAAAAATGATATGTTATGCCAACTGTAAAAGCATTTGTTAGAACAACCGGAAAAAGAGATGTAAACATACGCTTCCGGTACTCGGATGGTCGTGATGTGCAATTATTTCACAAAAGCGAAATCATGATTAATCCCGCCGCTTTTGACGAAAAACGGGAATGTGTAAAGGCGAAAGTTGTTTTCAATTCCGAGAAAAGAAAACAAATCGACAAGGGTATAAACGATCGAAAGGAATTAATCAAAAAATTGTGCATCGGTACGGATAAAACCGTTCTTACCTCTGAATGGCTCGAAATGGCTATTGATAAAGAATTGCGCCAGGAGGTTGTAATTGAAAAGGAACAATCCTTTTTTGAAGCCTTTGAAGAGTTTTTGAAAGTAAAAAACTTTTCAACATGGAGGCTTCGTTCATACAACGTTGTTATCCGCGCGTTAAAACGGTATGAATTATATGTACAAATCACCGGAAACAAATCATTTCAATTTAACATGGATAATGTTACGTCCAAAACGCTTGGCGATTTTGATGCGTTTTTAAGAAGCGAGCACCTGTTTTCGGAACAATACCCTGAACTTTACGAAAGGGTTCCCGAAAGCCGGAAGCCGGAACCAAGAGGACAAAACACTATCAATGGGATTTTTTCCAAAATAAGGTCTTTTTATATTTGGCTATATAAATCCAAAAAAACAACAAATAACCCGTTTGAAGCGTTCGCGGTCGAAGAGTGTGTTTACGGCACGCCGTATTACATAAGCATAGAAGAGCGTAATCAATTGTATAACGCCGATCTTTCCGACCGTCCGTCGCTGGCAATACAAAGGGATATTTTTGTATTTCAGTGTCTAATCGGCTGCCGTGTCGCCGATTTGTATCAATTCACAAAGCAAAATGTAATAAATGATGCAATAGAATATATTGCACGAAAAACAAAAGACGGTCGACCGGTAACGGTGCGCGTTCCGTTAAATTCAATAGCAAAGGAAATACTTGCCAAATACAACTGTTTTGAAGGAAAAACACTGTTGCCATACATCTCCAGTCAAAAGTATAACAAAGCAATTAAAGAAGCATTTAAGATAGCTGGGCTTACCCGACCGGTCGTAATTCTCGACCCGTTGACCCGTGAAAGCGTAATCCGTCCATTAAACGAAATAGCCTCCTCGCATCTTGCCCGCCGCTGTTTTGTCGGCAATCTGTACAAGCAGGTAAAAGACCCCAATTTGGTAGGCTCCCTTTCGGGACATAAAGAAGGCAGTAAAGCATTTGCCAGGTATCGCGAAATTGACGAAGAAATGAAAAAAGAACTTGTTAAGATGTTAGAATAATATGTTATTTGATAGTTAGCCAAAAATAACCCGCCCTACTTTCGCAAGTTTGGCGGGTTCAACTTTACTTATGAATGAGAACAATATTTTACACTTTCGTTATTTCCAACGCCAGCCAGCCGACGTAATACGCAAAAATTTCATCGTTATTGTAGTCGGCCTCCTGCCCTCTGTCCCTGAAAATCCGGCCTATTAGGTGTACGCTTTCGTGGGCTATTGCTGCGAATGAAGCATCCGGTCGAATCATTGTATAGTAATCCGATTTGCCTTTTTGGAAGACAAATCCGACGCAATCCTTTGTCAAATCTTCATCTTTCATGTCGGCGCAATACAGACGGAGGTTATTGTTGTTTAAGTACTTAATCGGTTCGCCGGTTACGACAATGTGAATGTCGCACAGGAAAACGTCGAGTTTGATTGTTTTTTCCTTTGTCATACTAAGTTTGCTATACCGTTTGTGATGATGTAATGTGCTCCGCAAGGGAAATTCAGAATAGACGGCGTTATTGTAACCTTGTTGCCCTTTATTGTCAACTCCCAGCCGTTCGGATCGCCAAAATACGTTTCTCCGTCGTGGCTGATTTTTTTCAAGGGGATATTAACAGGAGCTTTGCATCCGCAAAGACAATCGTGATATGCGTAGCATGTCTGTTTGTTCACATACAAAACATTTTCTCGAATGTTGTCAAAATCCAATTTATCGACAAACTCAACCGTTAGCGCTACCTTTTTGATTGTTCTCATATCACCTTATATTTTTTCAATACCTCCGTTAACTCCGACAATCCCTTTGCGACTTCTTTTGCCATGTCCGGGATTTCGTTTTTCATCTCTTTTAGAATCTTTGAGACCGTTTTATTTTTCGGTATTTCTCTGTCATAAAAAGATTTAAAACACTCCTCTTTGCAGAAAAACAACGATGAATATTTGTCGGAAAACAGACAGGCATTTTTGTAGATAAATCCTTTCTCCTGTGCTTCTGCGCCTGCCGCGCCGTTGCTTTCCGATTCCGTTTCAAACAGAATCTTGCCGCACTCATTACATTTGATTGTTCTCATATCTTACTTTCTAATCGTTACAAACTCCGCTCCCACAATCCGTGTGTTTGGGTTCCGTGATACTATCTCCTGCCTGCGTTCCTTCACGCCCCAGCGGATAAACCAAAACCGTTTCGGAACGATGTGTTCCACATACAGCAACGAATCGCGGCTCTCAAACGTTCCTGTGAA
>JAISNS010000258.1 GCA_031276105.1 Dysgonamonadaceae bacterium | reverse complement strand
AATGGCAGCAAGCAGAAAATTGCAAACGGCTTTTTCCAAGCATCCGGAAAAGGATACAGGAAAGCAAACGCCTTATTAAAAGCGATATGGCCTATCAAATCGGTCATATAGAACCCCTTCATCCCGTGTCGCTTTACTGGGATGCTTACCGGCGAGAAGAAGTGGTAAAGGCTTTCAATCAGTTATTTGGAACAGATATAAAATAATTGACTGAAATGGTTGGACGGGTGGGGCGAAAACCTCGCCCGTTTCTTCTATTTTCTTACTCCACGAGAGATTTTATGGTGATTCTCCTTCAAAAATTAAAGAGTCAAACAAAAGACAATGATTTTATGTTACTGTCTTTTGTTTGTTTTTTCTTACCTTTGACGCCATAAACTTGTTTTGCAATGACAAACGAAATTATCATAAAACAGTTAAGTGGTGAGTTTCAAGGGAAAACGCTGGTTTCGCGGTCAGAACTTTCCGCTTTTTTCCGTCGGATTCATCCGGAATGGAAAGAAACAACTTTTCGTTGGAAAATCCATGATTTGAAAAATAAACAGCTCATCAGACCTGTTTCCAGA
Organism: Dysgonamonadaceae bacterium; assembly: GCA_031276105.1. Classification (GTDB taxonomy): domain Bacteria; phylum Bacteroidota; class Bacteroidia; order Bacteroidales; family Azobacteroidaceae; genus Azobacteroides. The sequence continues at coordinate 2,050 of JAISNS010000258.1, read as the reverse complement.
GAGTTTTTTACGCTATCTTCCAAACCTGTATTTGTGCCTGAGATTAGCCAACCGGAACGTAAAATCTTCTTAAAGGTCGGGAAACAATTTCCAATGTTGAAATTCTGTATCTGGTCAACTCGAATTGTCGGTGAATTTATGTTACACCTCCCAGCGCAATTTATTACAGTCCTTCAAGTTGAAAAAGAGGCCATTGAACCGGTTTACGATTTTTTGAAAGAGCAGAAATACAGGCATCTTTTCGTTCAGCCCGAAGAAAAAGAAATTGAGCGCTATGTCTATGAAAGCAACTCTTCAATTGTTTTACAACCGATGGTTACTAAGTCGCCGGTGATGAAAACAGGCATGGCAACTACCGTTACACTTGAAAAATTACTGGTTGATTTAATTTCGGACAAAAAATTATTTGCCGCTTTTCAAGGCAACGAATTAATTCACATCATCAATACCGCCTATGACCGCTATTCAATGGATTTTACAAAATTTTTTCATTACGCAAAGCGCAGGAAAAAAGAGGTCGAATTAAAGGAATTATTAACCCGGACAAGCATTCCCCAAAACATCTTCTCATGATTGATATAGCTTCACTTTCAGCCGGATGGATAGCCGAAAAAAGAACTAAATACAGCAAAGATCCCAACCTGATGGAAAGTATGATTTATGCGCTGTATTTGGTGGAAAGATTGAAATTGAGCGGATTGGACTTTTGTTTTAAAGGCGGGACAAGTTTGTTGCTACTAATTCCGTCGCCTAAACGGTTTTCGATTGACATTGACATTATTGTCGCCCCGGAGATGGAAAAAAAAGAATTGGAAAAATACCTTGCTCAAGTAATTGAAACAAGTGTCTTTACTCGACTGGAACCGGATGAAAAACGCAGCTATCAAGGCAATATTCCCAAGGCGCATTATAAATTTGTTTATCAATCTAATTTTTCCAACAAAAATCAGCAAGGCGAGATTATTTCCAATCCCGAACGCGAGATATTGTTGGATATTCTTTTTGCCCCCAAACATTATCCGGTATTAATAGAAAAAGTATTGGAAACCGAGTGGTTGAAACAGGATACTTTACCGGTAACGCTTACTATTCCCGATATTAATTCCATTGCAGGGGATAAATTGACCGCTTTTGCACCCAACACAACCGGTATTCTCTATGGAACCGGTAAAGAAAAAGAAATCATAAAGCAATTGTTTGACATTGGATGCCTCTTTAACTTATTGACTGATATTGAAGTATTCAAGAAATCATTTTTGACTTCGGCAGAAGAAGAAATTAGATACCGTTCCATGCAAAAAATAGAATCAATTCAACATGTTTTACAGGACATTATAAATACGGCTTTATTAATAGCCCGTAAAGATATTTTGAAGAATGAAGGAGAAAAAAACAAATTGAAAGAAATCAATACGGGAATCAATCAATTTAGACATTTTGTATTTGACGGGAAATTTGAGATTTTAGAAGTTCAAGTCGCTGCCGCCAAAGCAGCCTATCTGGCAGCTATTATCCTGACCGATTATCGTGAAGATTTACGTGTTTTTGACTCTAAAACACCACTGACACATTATCTGATTATTCATCCGGATTATAATTTTCTAAACAAACGATTGAAATTCATCGCAAAAGGCGAAGCATTATTTTACTGGTCTCAAACCATACGATTACTTTTTCCTGTGGATGAATAGAGATTAGCGAAGTTGTCCTCAAGCCTCGTTATCTCTATTTGTTTTAGCGTTTCATTCCCTTTTTCTGTTGCGAATATTCCTGCCGGGCAAAGCGTTCGGGAATAAAATCTAATATTTTTTTATCCGCACCGGCATTTTGGAGAGCCGTTTTGCATAAATCCTTAGTCAACAGTTTGTCGGGGACGAATTGCAGGCAATAAGCATCGGCTTTAACGGCTTCCTTTGCCGTTTGCGCGTCCGTTACATCCATAAAACTGTACACAACAAAAGCCGGCGTACCGGAAGCAATGAATTTTCCAGCGCCTTCCCGCTGCACATCGGGATAGGGAATGTGAGGCAAAATCGTACAGTCGGCATTT
>JAISNS010000072.1 GCA_031276105.1 Dysgonamonadaceae bacterium | reverse complement strand
CCATTATAATTACCGCAATTATTACAGCATAACTCCCGAATGGACGCAGGGAATAGGCATTCTTTTCAGGAAAGATTTCAATTATATCCGCGATTTATTGGGAATTAAGAATTAGGAATCTTCCGAACACGACTGGGCTTACTCCGCGCCATGACGAAACATTTTTGCTTGATTTTGCAACATTTCTTGTTGCCTTCATTTTCCCTTCCCTTGTAATTTTGCCCCCGGATTTCAAACACTAATAAATTTAATATCGTATGAAAGAAAAGAACATGTTTAAAATGAAGCGGAAAATAGCGATCCTGCTGATAGCTTTTTTTCCCTCGCTTCTGTTCGCACAAACAAATGCAGTATCCGGAACGATTACCGAAAACGGTGAAAGCTTGATCGGAGTGAGTGTCCTTGAAAAAGGAACGACCAACGGTACGGTTTCCGATATTGATGGGAATTTCAAAATCGAACTCACTAAATCGCCTGCGACGCTGGTCTTTTCGATGATTGGAATGACTGCGCAGGAAAAAACGGTTTCGGCGGGCGACAATATTAATGTTGTATTGTCGGAAGACGCAACCCAACTCAGCGAAGTGATTGTTACCGGTTACACTTCGCAACGCAAAGCCGACCTTACCGGCGCCGTGGCGGTAGTTGATGTTTCGGACATGATGAAATCGGCCGAAAACAATCCGATGAAGGCTTTGCAGGGGCGCGTGGCAGGTATGGACATTTCCGCCAACGGTAATCCGAGTGGCGCGGCAACCATTCGGATTCGCGGTATCGGCACGTTGAACAACAACGATCCGCTCTACATTATCGACGGCGTACCCACCAAAGGCGGTATGCACGAACTCAATTCAAACGACATTGAGAGTATTCAGGTATTGAAAGATGCTTCTGCGGCAAGCATTTACGGCTCACGGGCTGCCAATGGCGTGATTCTTATCACTACCAAACGCGGCAAAAAGGGTGCGGTAAAAATTGATTTCGACGCCTACCTCACGGCGACTTATTACACCACACATTTAGACGTGATGAACGCCAAAGAATACGGGCAGGCAATGTGGCAGGCAAATGTCAATAGCGGTTCCGATCCAAACGCAAACAATATCGGTTACAATTTCGATTGGAGCTACGACGCCAATGGTACGCCTGTTTTGAACAATGTTTATTTGCCGAAGTATTTAGACGCTGCCAAAACAATGTACTCTGCCAACACCGATTGGTTTGACGAAGTGTCGCGCACCGGTTTTATGCAGTCATACAACGTGTCGGCAAGCAGCGGAACGGAAAAAGGAAATTCGTACTTTTCGTTGGGCTATTTCAAAAACGACGGAACGCTGAAAAATACCGACTTCAACCGCATTTCGGCACGAATGAATACCGACTACAAATTGCTTGGCGACAGGCTGACGGTAGGCGAAAACTTTACGCTCAATCGCACGTCGGAAGTCAATTATGCCGACAATGTGTTGGATCTGGCGCTCAAAGCATTACCCATTGTGCCGGTGCATACTATTGACGGCGAAGGTTGGGGCGGACCGGCCAACGGCATGAACGACCGCGACAATCCGGTTCGCCTGCTCAATGCCAACAAGGATAACCGCTACAACTATTGGCGTTTGCTCGGCAATGTGTTTGCCGATTTGGAACCGGTTAAGGACTTGCATTTCCGCACCAATTTCGGTATCGACTATGCCAATTATTACAAAAGAAGTTTGGGACATACCTATCAGGCAGGTTTTTTGAACAACATCAACAGTTCGGTCAATCTCGAACAGGGACATTGGAGTAAATGGAACTGGTCGAACATTGCCGCTTACAGGAAAACCATCGACAGGCACAATTTCGATCTGATGGCAGGTATGGAGATGTTTCGTCAGCAGGACATTAACTTCAATGCCTACACAATGGGCGAAAACGCTTTCACGGTAGAAACGCCCGAATATATGTGGCCTGATGTCAGCACAGGTAAGGCGCAAGTAGGCGGCGGACAGTCGGGCTATTCGTTGCTGTCATTCTTCGGAAAAGCAAACTATGTGTATGACAACCGCTATCTGCTTTCGGCTACAGTGCGTCGCGACGGTTCTTCGCGCTTTGGCAAAAACAAGCGTTTCGGTACTTTCCCCGCATTTTCAGCGGGTTGGCGTATCAGCGAAGAAGATTTTATGAACTCGGCGTCCGCCGTTGTTTCCGATTTGAAGCTCCGCGCAGGTTGGGGACAAACCGGCAATCAGGAAATCGGCAATTACGCCACTTACACCATTTACACTCCCGATTACGGCATTGCCGACCCCACTTGGGGAATTGTCAGAGGAACGGCTTATGACCTTACCGGCAACAGCGGCTCTCTGCCAGCCGGTTATCGTAAAATACAGTCGGGCAACGACGATTTGAAATGGGAAACCACCACGCAAACCAACGTTGGCGTCGATTTCGCACTGTGGAAAAATACGCTTTACGGCTCTGTCGAATATTATCTCAAAGACACCAGAGATATTTTGCTTTGCCCCGCCTATCTGGGCGCTGTGGGCGAAGGCGGCGACCGCTGGGCAAACGGTGCGTCGATGGAAAACAAAGGTTGGGAATTTCTGCTCGGCTACCGCAACAAAACCGCTTTCGGACTGAATTATGATGTTACGGCAACGATGTCGGGTTTCCGAAATAAAGTAACCAAACTGCCCGTCGAAGTCGAAAATTCGTACGGCGGACGCGCAGGCGACAACATTTTGGGGCATCCGCTCAATTCTTTCTACGGCTATGTGGCTGACGGACTGTTTCGTACACAAGAAGAAGTAGATGCTCACGTTGCGCAGGAAGGCAAAGGCGTCGGACGTATTCGCTACAAAAACGTGTACGAAGAAGACGGGCTGAATACCATTACCGAAATGGACAAAACGTGGATCGGATCGCCTTATCCCGATTTCGCCTACGGACTGAACGTCAATTTGGAATACAAAGGGTTTGATATGCTTTTATTTTTCTACGGCGTTCAGGGTGTAGATATCAGCAATCCGCTGAAATGGCAAACCGATTTTTGGAGTTTGGACGATATAAATTCCAACAAAGGTCGTCGCGCGCTCAACGCTTTTCACCCCGTAACCAATCCCGATTCGGATATTCCAATGTTGCAGGCGCAAAATGTTAATGACGAAGGACGTTCTTCCACTTATTTTATCGAAGACGGCTCGTTCCTGAAACTGCGCAACGTCCAACTCGGCTACTCGCTGCCTTCGCTCTTGTTGAGCAAAGTAAAATTGGAGAAAGTCCGTTTCTACATTGCAGGACAAAATTTATTTACCGTTCATTCCAAAAGTTTCACAGGCGTTGACCCCGAAAATGCGGGCGTCGGTTATCCCATTCCAATGACCTGTACCTTGGGCGTAAATGTGACTTTTTAGTATGACTTTTTAATTTAATAAGCGATATGAAAAATAATATCAAAACATTGATTTCGGTTTGCCTGATGGCAACAATGTTCGCCGCGTGCGAATTTTTAGACGAAACTCCGTCGGCTATTCTTACGCCCGGCCAAGTGAAAAACGACTACGAAGGCGCTCTGACAGCCGCCTATTCGATGCTCGGTAACGACCACTACGATTCGCCGTTCAGTTTGTGGCCCTACGGCACGGTTCGTTCCGACGACGCCTACAAAGGCGGTTCGGGTTCGGGCGATATTGGAGCGTTTCATTTCTTTGAAACGTCGAGTAATATTCCCACCACTTTGAGTGAAACCGATGTGCTGTGGTACAACTGCTATGTGGCAATTTCGCGTGCCAACACGGCTATCAACACCATTAATTTGGCGGATGATTTTGCAGAAAAAAATGCGCGGATTGCCGAAGCGCGTTTCCTGCGTGGACATTTCTATTTTCTGCTGAAAATAATGTTCAAAAACATTCCTTATCTTGATGAATCTGTGCCTGTGGCTGATTACGGAACGGTATCGAATGTGGCTTTGAGCAACGACGCATTGTGGCAAAAAATTGTTGATGATTTCAAATTTGCCGAAGAAAACCTGCCGCCAACACAGGCGGAAATCGGTCGTGCCACGAAATATGCCGCCGCCGCTTATTTGGCAAAAACCTGCCTGTACAAGGCATACCGTCAGGACAACCCCGAAACGCACGAAGTAACGTCTATCAACGCAACCGACCTCGGCGAAGCGTTGAAATATGCCGATAAAGTTATCGGTACGCAGTACGGATTGGAAGACGATTTTGCCCACAATTTCCTGCCCGGCGAATTTGAAAACGGCAAAGAGTCCGTTTTTGCCGTTCAATATTCGGGTAACGACGGCACCAAATTCGGGCGCGTCAATTTCGGCGATTTGCTTTCCGTGCCAATGGGTTTGGGCTGCTGCGATTTTCTAAAACCAAGTCAAAACCTTGTAAATGCGTTCGGTACGCAGAACGGTTTGCCGTCGTTTACAGATTTCAACTCGCTAAACAATGGCTACGCCAATGCCAACGACCCGCGTCTTTTCCACACCGTTGCCCTGCCCGGATTGCCTTACAAGTACAACACCAACCGGATTTACGAAGAAGCGTGGAATCGTAACCCCGCTTACTACGGTGTTTATGCTTCGTTGAAAGAAAATGTTGACCCCGATTGCGACTGCTTCGTATCAATGAATCCGTTTTATGCCAACACAAAAAACAGAATCGTGTTGCGTTTTTCCGATGTGTTGCTGATGAAAGCCGAAGCGTTAATCGAATTGCACCGTTCCAGCGAGGCATTGCCGTTGATAAATCAGGTGCGCCAACGGGCAAAAAACAGCACGGGATATATTTCGTATATCAACGACAAAATAAACATCGACACCTACAAAGACGGCACAAACTGCACTTGGACGGAAAATTTCGCCCGTCAGGCATTGCGCTGGGAACGCCGTTTGGAACTCGCAATGGAACACCAACGTTTCTTTGACCTTGTGCGCTGGGGCATTGCCGGCGAGGTGCTCAACAGTTTCTATCAGACGGAATCCGTTCGTCGCGGCTACTATTTAGGCGCAAGTTTCATAAAAAACAAACACGAATATGTGCCTGTTCCGGAACAGCAAATCAAGTTCAGCAAATATCTGTATAAACAAAATGCCGGTTATAATCAATAACTCATATTACGTATCATCAACCGGACGTCGTCATTGCTACTTCAACCGGATTTGCTCATGCAAATGTGTTCGCACGGATGATTTCGACCGGATTCCCTCGTTCCCCCAATGGGAACGGATAACGCATAACATAAATTAATAATAAGATAATTAGAATATGAATAAGATAAAACATGTTACAATAATGGCATTATTTGCCTGCTGTTTCGCAAGTTGCGAAAACAACCGCGAAGATATGGATTTGACCGGCGGAGTTGATATTATTTCTTTCTCTGTCGATGGCGTAGAAGGCGTTATCAATCAGAAAGCGCAGACAATCAAAGTATTGCTGCCCACAAATGTCGATTTGAGCGCTTTGAAACCCGTTATTACTCTTTCCGACGGCGCAAGCGTTACGCCCGCTTCGGATGAAACCGTCGATTTCAGCAATTCCGAAAACACGCCCATTGAATACAAAGTGGTAAATAAAAACCGCTACAATACCTACAAAGTGCGTGTAGAAAACATCAAAGCTAAAATCACCCTGTTCCGCATAGGAACTTATGTCGGCAATATCGACGAGGTAAACCGCACAATCTCGGTTTATTTACCGAAAGGTACTGATGTTACCGCTCTCGTTCCGACCGTTCAATACACCGAAGGCGCAACGATTACGCCTGCCGACGGCGCACCGGTCGATTTTGCCGACGCGGTGGTTTATACCCTGTCGTATGTAGGTGAAACGTTCCAATACACGGTTACGGTTTTGTTGCAAGAGGCGCCGGGGCTGATTATTTTCAACGGCGAAGATGTGAAACCCGAATGGGGTAACATTGCTGCAACGGTCGAAAGTCCGTTTGCCAACCCGAAAACCGACGGTATCAATCCTTCGCCTTTTTGCGCTTCGACGATGCGCAACGGCGCAGATACCGACGACGGCGGCAAACCTTGGTCGGGCGGCGCATTGTGGAATAACTATAAGGTAAATATCGACCCTGCCGTTTACGACCGGTTCTCGCTCAAAGTACTGAAAGGCGTTCAGGGCGATGTACAGTTGGAAATTCAGAGCGACGGCGAAACGAACAAAGATTGGCTCAAAGTATGGTATGTAGAAGAACATTTGGGCGAATGGCAAGAATTGGTTTTCCAAATTCCCGAAGGCAGAACGGCAGTCATCAACAATATTCTTGTGGCGCCGCATTGCCACGATGCCGGACAGCCGGTCGCTTTCCAAACGCAACGGATGTATTGGGACGATTTAATAGCAATTCCGAAATAAAAATTTCAATGAAAAATAAATCTGTCATACTATCGGTTTCACTTGCATTGCTTTCGTGCAATGCAAGTGAAAAGCCCGATATTCCCGAAGAAAAACCGGACATTGACCGCTCGCTTACCAAGCGCGAAATCGCCGGCAGCGAAGCGGCTTACACTGTCTTTTATAAACCGGCAGGTGGCGAAACCGGCGACCCGATGCCCTTCTACAACGAAGCAGACAAAACATTTTATGTTTTTTATTTGCTCGAAGCGCACCAAGGACAACGTGGCGGCATTTATCTCACCAAGACAAAGGACTTTGCTGCTTTCACCACAGTAGCGCAACCGGTCATTTGGGTGGGTGACCAAAACACCCGCGACCAGGCAATCGGCACAGGAAGTTGTATCAAAAAAGACAACCGGTTTCACTTTTTCTACACCGGTTTCAGCGGCGCTTTTGGCGACTACACGCAAGTGGCCGTTAAAGCAACTTCTTCCGATTTGACGAATTGGACAAAAAAGCTCAATCCTGTAACGGCGCAAGCCCCCGACGGTTTTGACAGAAGAGAATTTCGCGATCCAACCGTTTATTTTGACGATACGCGCAACAAATACGTTATGGCCATCGGCGGACGCAAAAACAACAACGCAGCCGTAGTACGTTATCAATCGGACGATTTGAATAATTGGGAACAGATTGAGCCGCTTGTTGCAACCACTTCCGGCAATCCGCAGACTTTTGAAATTCAAACGGACTCGTGGATAACGGAATGTCCCGATATTTTCAAAATGGGCGATAAATGGTATATGGTTTTTTCGCGCCTGAACCGCGATGTGCACCGCAAAACCTATTACCGCATAGCCGACAATCCCAACGGGCCTTGGCGTAAATGCGGCAACCACGAAACCTTTGACGGACTGTGGCTCTACGCAGCCAAAACCGTTTCCGACGGCGCAAATCGCTATATTTCCGGCTGGGCTTCATCGGGACAAACTTTCAACAGCAGCAATGAGTTGGATTGGGGCGGCGCGTTGATTACACACAAACTTGTGCAGCAACCCGATGGAAAACTTTATCCGGTCATTCCCGATGCTGTCGATGCAAAATTTGCAAATGCAGTTGAGTACAAGGATATTAAAAAAGACGGAAATGTTTCAGGCAATGGTGATAATTTTACGGTTTCAAACGGAAAAACAGTTTTCAATCGCAACATATCGTCCGTAAAAATCGCAATGAAAATCGACGCTTCGCAGGCGACAAAAAATTTCGGTATCGCGTTCGGCGCGTATGAAAATCAGGAAGAGGCTTACAAATTAACTTTTGATCTGACTTCCGACAATCAATACGCTTGTCCGGCGCTGTTTATGTATCAACGCGGAAAAGAATACAATTTTACGCCGCTGATTGTCCCGCAAAACAAGATTTTCAACGTAAAGATCATTGTCGAAAAATCGCTTTGCGTGATGTATGTCAATAATAATGTGGCATTTACCAATCGCATCAGCAATATGGAACAAAATCCATGGATGATTTTTGCGGAAGAAGGAAGAGTTCTATTTTCGGATATAAAGATTTTCAAACAATAATATTTCATTTATAAAAATCAGTTCTTATGAAAAAAACAGTTTTATTTTCAGTGGCTTGCTTATATGCAAGCGTAGTTTTCGGACAATCGCCGGTTGTAATTTTTGATGGCGAAGACGGACAAAACCCTTGGTGGGGTGTAGATGCAACTGTTGAGGTGGTTGATTGGCTACAAAAAGACGGAACAAACGCCGCCGATCCCAATTATGGCGCAACTATTTGGCGCAGTAACGAAAACCCCGGTTATGCCGGCGGCGGCATTACGCTCGACCTCGATATTTCGGCGTACAACAAAATTTCTATTGATATATCGAAAAGGGTTTCGGGCAATGTGCAGGTTGAGTTACAAGACGGAGAAACGAAAGCGTGGTGCAATGCGTATTTCGATGCCAATGGTAGCGGCGGCTACGGAGCAGGAACTTGGCAAACGCTCGTGATTGATATTCCTGAGGGCTGGACGCACCTTACAGCGCTTTTAGTGGCGCCGCACAATGTGAATACAACCGAAAATCCGATTGATTTTGAGGAAGATAACGAAAGACATCGTATGAGTTGGGACAACGTGACGGTGTATTACGAAAACGGTCAGATAACTCGCTTCAATGTAACGGAATTTTCAAGCAAGATTTTCGCGGAAAAAGGCGCTGTTCGTGTTATGACAGAACAACCGACAGCAATTGCAATTTTATCTGTTTCAGGAATTTTAATGAAGAATGAAACTGTTGCAAGTGAAAAAACGTTTGCACTTCCGGCAGGCATTTATTTCGTGAAAACAGGAAAAACGGTTCAAAGAATTGTTGTAAAATGAGGAATTTTATTCCAATAATATCGTTGATTTGTTGTGTTGCTTGCAGTGATAAAAACTGCGGCAACACATGCCTGTGGCCTTGTTTCCCGACAAGTTGGGCGATATTTTTCGGGTAGCGCAAGTGTTTATGGCGTAATTCGTAAAAAGAAATAAGGCGTGTAAAACCTAAAAAATCATATAACAGAGCGGAAAGTTTCCGCCGACAGACGTTCTTTGAAATAGTGAGTTACACAGGAAAAATCAGATATTCCATACGGAAATGGCAGTCGCATTTGGCGCAAGCGGTTGAATATCGCTTGTCAGACAAATTTCGCAGCCTTCGCCGGTTT
>JAISNS010000067.1 GCA_031276105.1 Dysgonamonadaceae bacterium | reverse complement strand
GTCAACAATCCGACGCCAATACCGTATTTATATGCCGCAATGAGTGTGAAAAAGTAAATCGGCAGCCATGTCAGTCCTCCGTTAGGGAGCAAATGGCAAATCTGAGGTAACACGATGTTCCCCGTAACGAAAATTAAAGCAAAGAGATATGTCTTTGTCTCTTTGTACGATAACGAATAAAGTTTTACTGTTGTATCCATTTTGTTATTATTTTTATAATCAATGCAATATTAGTGATTTTATTCCAAACGGAGCAACTATTGTGATTAAAAACGGGAAAAATATGCGCAAAAACGAAAATGGGAAAGAGATAAAATATTGCTGGTCAACAATAAATATTTTTTATCCTGCCTTTGATAATATGGGTTGTATTCATCCTTTGGGTTCCAGTGTAATCAGCGGAATCATCATCTCTTCCATAGAAATTCCTCCATGTTGGAAAGTGCTTGTGTAATAAGGGACATAATAGTTGTAATTGTTGGGATAGGCAAAAAAATCGTCATTGAGGGCGAAAATGTACCGGGTACTCAAATTCGGAGACGGAAGCCCCAATTTTTCCGGTTCTTTGATTTCGTAAACTTCTTTCGGATTGTATGTCAGATTTTTCCCTAATTTATAGCGTAAATTGGTATTGGTATTTTTATCGCCGACTACTTTTACGGGTTGGGAAACCCTGATAGTTCCGTGGTCGGTGGTCAAAATGATTTTGCAACCTTTTTCGGCAATTTTCCTGAAAAATTCCAGCGCCGGCGAATGTTTGAGCCACGAACGGGTGAGCGAACGGTAAGCGGCTTCGGTCGGAGCCAATTCGCGAATCATCTTCGATTCGGTAGGGGCGTGCGAAAGCATGTCAACAAAATTGAAAACGATGGCATTCAGTTGGTAATTGTCTAATTGATGGAAGTTGTGCAATAATCTTTCGCCGTAAGCCGAATCGAGTATTTTGTTGTAGGAGAAGGTGTATTTCTTACGAAACCGTTCGATCTGCGTTTTGATGAGTGGGGCTTCGTTCAGGTTTTTCCCTTCTTCCGAATCTTCGTCCACCCATAATTCGGGAAACATTTTTTCAATTTGCACCGGCAATAATCCGGAAAAAATGGCATTGCGGGCATACTGGGTAGCTGTCGGCAATATGGAGTAATACAATTCTTCCTGAAAAGTGAAAAATTCGCCGAGAATATCAGTGACTTCCCGCCACTGGTCTAAACGGAAGTTATCTATCAGAATGAAGAATACTTTCTCCCCGCTATCTAATAATGGGAATACTTTGGTTTTGAAAATGTCGGGACTCATCAACGGGCGATCGAAAGCGTCGGGATCGCTTATCCATTTTTCGTAGTTATTCCGGATGAATTTGCCGAACAGGCGATTGGCTTCTCCTTTTTGGGTATGCAGCATATCCAGCATACCCGTTTGATTTTCGGTTAATTCAAGTTCCCAATAGATCAGTTTTTTATATACTTCTTCCCAGTCTTTGGCTGTAAAAGAGTCGTTGATTTGCGTACTGATTTTCATAAATTCCTGTTGATAGCCGGAAGTCGTTGTTTCGGTGATAATCCGGTTTTTATGCAGGTTTTTTTTGATAGAGAGCAGAATTTGATTCGGATTGACCGGTTTAATCAGGTAATCGGCAATCTTGCTGCCGATCGCTTGATTCATAATGCTTTCTTCTTCGCTTTTGGTAATCATGATGACCGGTACATGCGGATTGTTTTCCTTGATGATGGCTAACGTTTCAATGCCGCTCAGTCCCGGCATGTTTTCATCCAGAAAAATAATATCAAACGCCTGTTCTTTCGTGCAATCAATGGCGTCCTGTCCGCTGCAAACCGTTACTACTTCCAGTCCTTTATCTTCCAGAAAAAGGATGTGCGGCTTCAGCAAATCAATTTCGTCATCAGCCCACAAAAGTCTGTCTTTCTTCATATTATTATTATTTACACCTGTTATGCACAATCAAAAATACCCATACTTTTTTCCGGTTATCGGAAAGCCTCCTTTCCGGGTGTCGGAAAGCTTCCTTTCCGGGTGTCGGAAAGCCTCCTTTCCGAGTGTCGGAAAGCTTACAGAGCGATAAGTCCGGATATGGCGTAACATGAGTTATTTATTTATTTTTCTTGTTGGCCGCTTTTCGTTCTTCCTCTTTTCGTTTCTGTTCTGCTTTCCGTTCTTTTTCCTTTTGTTTGGCTAATTCTTTTTTCTCTTTTTCTTTTTCCTTTTGTTCTTTTTTCAATTGTTTTTGTCGTTCTTTTTCGGCCTTTTCCTGTTCTTTGGCGTATTCTTCGAGGGGATTCGGATCTTTCTTTTTGAAAAGATTCAGGAAGGCTCTTATCGGATCGTCGGCAAATTCATTGACTTTTGTATTGACTTTATCCACTGTTTCGGAAGCATCGTCGTAGAGATCATCTATTTTTTCTTCCACTTGGCCTGACGTTTCATCGCCGGCGGTTGAGATGCTGTCGACGGGTTGCTCTGCGTCTGCCGGAATTTCAACCGGAATCGTATCCTGTTCGATGGTTTCGGGTGTTTCGATTAGCGGTTCTTCCGGAATTGCTTCAACCGGTTCTTCGGGAACAGGCAATTCGTCCGGAGTTTCAACCGGTTGTTCCGGTGTAAGGTCTTCCGTTTGCTTTAATTTCCAGATTTCGATCAACTGCCGGTTGCCGTCGGCATAGTGTTCTTCAAAGAATTGCATGTAGGCTTCGAGTGTTTTGCCTTTCATCAAAATATCATAGTTTTTCGATGAGACAGGCAGTACGATGACCGTTTTCCCCAGCTCTTGCGCATACCCTTCCGGCAGGTTCATTCGCCGGATGTATTCCAAAACTTCTTCCAAACTGTTGAATCCGCTTATCTGGAGCATACTTATTTCGCCGGTTGCGGTTTTTTCCAAGTCAAAATCATTTACCCTGAAATTACCGAAGTTATAATTAGCAACGGTGTAGAGCAGGAGATTATCGTTCACGGTTCCCTGCGGATAAACGAGCAGGAGCTTGTGCGGGATATTCGTTTCGGGTGAAAAAGCCAGGAGAGAATCCGCTTCGGGTACGTCGTCCACATTTACGCCCCACCGGATATTGAACAGGTTGCCGCGGGCAAGCATTCCGTCGCCGGAAGAAGAGAGCAAAAGTCCGCGTTGAAAGCGCTTCATCATCTCTGATGCTAAAATACTTACATCAGCGTCGGGATAGCGGTCAATCAATTCTTTCAAGCGTTCTTTGAAGGCTTCGGCGTCATTTGTTTGCACATACGTCAAGGCATTCAGGAACATGAATTTGGGCAACAGTTTGCTTTGGGTGAACTTTTCCGATACTAATTTATAATTGCTTCTGACCGTTTGAATTTCAACATTCAGGTAAGCATCGTAGGTAGCCCGGTAAATCGAATCCTGAATCATATCCATCCTCATCATGTTGTATTCGTAATCGGGATCGGCCATCGCGATTGCATATTCGCTTTCGGGAAAAGCGTCTCTGATTTTTTGTTTGTACAGGTTGGCCATTTCGCGGTTGCCTTCGCGCAAATAAATTAAATAGGTTTGGTAATACGCTTCGAGTTTGTTTTCGTTTTCCGGATAACGTGTGTCGAGGGTTTCGAATGTTTCCAACGCCAGTGCAAAATCTTCAAGCCGGTCTTTATAAATGAGTCCCATGTTGAAAAGGCCGTCGGCGACAATCAAATGAGCGGCTGCTATGTCTTCTTCGGTTTTCGGAATTTGTTGCAAGTAAAATTGCGGGTCTTTCGGGTCGGACGACTGAGTGAGCGTTGTATCTCCGGTCAATTCCGGCGTTTCGGCGTTTTCGGGCGCCTCGGTTTCCGGCTGTTCCGCATTGTCGGCTGTTTCGGTTTCTGCCAACGCATCTTCGTCAAAAAGGTCGGAGGCCGGATTGGTTTTGTTTCGTCTTCGCCAGTTATCTTCCAACTTTCGTCGTCCCCATTTTTGCTGGAAAGCGGTTTTACCGACCGCAACAACTTGCGGATTGTAGAAATAAAACAAATTGGCGTCGGCAGTCGGGGCAACTACGTTCGGCGCAGTATTGAGCGGTGGACGCCGGTTATTCGCCGGCTGTTGTTGTCGATTTTCATCCCGTTGAGCCATGTATTCTTCTCGTTCGGCTTTTTCTTTTTCCTCTTCTTCCTGTTTTATTAAATCTTCAATGATTTGATTGGCAACGGCCAACTGCTCTTCTTCCGTCATTTGCGACAGGCGCAACAAACTGTCCTGTAATTCGACCGCTTCGTGAAAGACAACCAGTTCGTCCAATACTTCCGACCGTTTGGAAACGCGGGGATAGGCCTCATGTTCCTTTTTCAATTGCCCCAGAGCTTCCGAATAATTGGGCTGCGCCGGAACATATTTCCGCAGTTGGAAATAAATATCGCCCAACTGTATTTGATTTAATGCTTTATCGAGGCCGTTCTGCGTACTTTTTTCTACCCCTTTTTCATAATTGGCGATAGCGTTCAGGGTATCGGGAACCGACAGGTAAATATTTCCGAGCGCGTAGTAAATTTGATCGAGATAGTCTTTGTTTTTACTGCTTTTCAGCATTTTATTGAGTTGCTTGATGGCTTTGGTTATGTCGTTTCCCGAATACACTTCGGTTTGCCGGATTTTTGCACTGAAACTCAATATATAGGGTACACTTGAAGCGCTGACATCGCCAAACGCCTTGTAAGCCGCTTCTTTTTGGCCGAGGCTTGTGTAGAGTTGTCCTAAAAGGTATCGTTCGCGGTTTTTTTGCAACTTATTTTTTTCCGATTGAATGGCCATTTGTAGATAAGGAATTGCGTCCCGATACTGTTTCTGTTTGATTAACAGATCGGCCTTTACCGTCGAAAGCCAGCCGGCCTGTTTTTTGGACAATTGGGTACTGTCAACCTTGGAGAGGATATCTTCGGCTTCGAAATACCAGCCCATTTCGCCGTAAGAACGCGCTTTCCAGATACTTGCTTCATTAAATATGGGGGGTTGCGTGGCGTACAAACGGGAAATATAGGAAAACGAACTGGCCGCCTGAAGGAAATCGCCGTTGTAAAACTGTGATTTTGCCATCAACAGCCACGCATTATAAAGAAACGGATTATATTCCGTCCGGCTCATAAATTCTTTATACTTGGGGTCGTTTCGTTTTCCCGACTGTTTTTCGGGTTTCGTTTGGATGGAATGTCTTTTAATTGCTTTGACCGATTTTTCGATTGCGCGGTCGAAAGCGCCTCCTGTAGTGGCTTTGTCTTTCGGGAGCGAACTTACGGGAAACATCAATATCGGTTCGGTATAATTTTCGGTATAATTTTCCTGCTGGTTTTTCAGAGCTTCCAGATAAGCCTGATTGCCATTGAAATAGACATTATAGCGAGTATTAAACGAATGATACCACCTCGTTCCGGCCGTGTTTTTGGAAGAAGTGCAGGCGCCTAACAGAACGAGTAAAAGCAAAAAAGAAGATAGATAACGCGCTTTCAATATGATTGTTAAAATGATTATTAAATCTTTCCGTTATGTATGAGAGTCCTTTTTCCGTATCCCTTTGTTTAAACAGAATTATGTTTGTTTTATTGTTTTTCCCAGAGAAATATGCCATACACAGACAACTTCGCGCATGGAATATAACTATATTTCAGAAAGATACAATACTTGCCTGTCTTCAAAGCGGATAATTCGGTTAATTTGCTTATTTTTGTGCCCAATATCAACGACAATTGATTCCGAAAGAAGTGTTGCAACGGTTGCCGGAAGAGTTTGTGGGATTTTTAAATAAGAAAAAATAAATTAGAATTACATGAAAAATAATGACATAATCATCTACAACACCGACGACGGAAAATCATCTGTCGCGCTGATGGCAAAGGACGGGAATGTTTGGTTAAATCAGCAAATGCTTGCCGAACTTTTTGACACCTCTATTCCAAAC
>JAISNS010000062.1 GCA_031276105.1 Dysgonamonadaceae bacterium | reverse complement strand
TTTTTTGAACCTTACTGTTCGAAACATTCGTTGACGTTTTAGATATTATTCTCATTAATTGATACGTAATAACTTAATTTTATGAATATTGCAGCTTTAGTTTCGGGAGGAGTCGATAGTTCCGTGATGATTCATCAGTTGAAAGAGGCCGGTTATACTCCCTCTATATTTTATATCCGGATAGGAATGGAAGATAAAGACGGTTATATTGACTGTCCTTCGGAAGAAGACATTGAAATTACTACTTATATCGCCAAAAAATATGCCTGTCCGATGGAGATTGTTTCTCTGCACGAAGAATATTGGGAGAATGTGGTCAGTTATACGATTGAGGCCGTCAAGCGCGGATTAACTCCCAATCCCGACATGATGTGTAATAAACTGATTAAGTTCGGAACTTTTGAGCAAAAGTGGGGACATTCATTCGATAAAATTGCTACCGGTCATTACGCTAACACGACTGAAATAAACCACAAAATCTATCTTTCTACAGCGGCCGATAAAGTCAAAGACCAAACGTATTTTCTTGGGCAAGTCGATTATTTGCAGATTGCCAAGTTGATGTTTCCGATCGGGCATTTGCAGAAGAGTCAGGTACGGGCAATTGCGGCTGCACAAGCGCTTCCCAGCGCCACGCGTAAAGATAGTCAGGGGATATGTTTTTTGGGTAAAATTAATTATAACGATTTCATCCGGCGCTATTTGGGCGAACGGCCGGGTCAAATCGTCGAATGGGAAACCGGTAAAATACTGGGCAAACACAAAGGTTACTGGTTTCATACCATCGGTCAGCGAAAAGGGTTGTATTTGAGCGGAGGCCCTTGGTTTGTTATTAAAAAGGATATTGAGCGGAATATTATTTATGTTTCTAATGGTTACGATCCCGAAACTCAATATGGAAAAACGGTTAATTTGCACGGGTTTCATTTTATCAGCGGCGATCCTTGGGGCGATTTTAACGGAGAAAAGGAAATTGCGTTTAAAATCCGCCACACGCCGGAATTTACCTTTGGAAAAATCAGAAAAATCGGTGATATCTATCGAATCGAATCGGACGATAAAATTCAGGGAATTGCAGCCGGTCAATTTGGAGTGGTTTACGATCGCACTTGTACTTTGTGCATCGGTAGCGGAATGATTATAGATGAAGAAAAAATACAATAAGTGTATTTTTTTGCTAATTAAATTGATTCATTCTGCATTTTTTGCCATTTTATATTAAAAAGTACATTAAAAATGGACTTTGGCATTATTTTTGTACCTTATATAGCAAATTATAAACTATTAAAATATTAGATTTTATGAAGAATTTATTTCTCTTGATTGATCAGAAAAATTACACGCTTGCCGAAAACATTAAAAAATTTTTGGAAGAGTTGGGGCATTATCAAGTTCAGATTGAAACAAAATTGGTTGAAAATCATTCCGCAGAGCAGGATAATTCAGACAGTTTTATTTGTATTGAAGAAAAGGAACCGAGTTTCCGGAAAATTTCTCCTATAAAAGAGCCAATATTTTTAGGGGAATATATTTTGGATATGAATCGCCGGACGCTTCAGTGGAAAGATCAACAATTTTTCCATTTATCGCACAAGGAGACTAAAATACTTGAGGAATTAATCGAAAACACCGGTCGCATCGTTACGCGAAATTTCTTGCTGTATAACTATTGGGGCGAAGTTTCGTATTATAAATCAAGAAGTTTGGATGTCCTGATTTCGAGACTGAGAAAATACTTGAGTCTTGATCCTTCGGTTGAAATTGTAAATTACCGGAGCGAAGGCTTACAGATTATTTATTAACCTGAGCTTGGGATAAGCGCCTAAGCAAGTAGCTTATTCACAACCGTATTCGTTCATTAATTCTTTTGTTGATGCCAAACAGAGATGCGATGATTGGGAAATAGATAGCATAATTTGTTACATTTAGAACTTGAATCTGCGATAAGCTTATTTTTTATTCGGTTTATGTAGAAATTTCAAGAAATTCAAGTAATTTTGTGCGAAATTTATTTCACCATCAATAGCATGGATCAGGTAATCAAACTAAAAAAAGGATTGGATATAAATCTGAAAGGGAAACCGCAACCGGTTCGACGGCACGCGGTTTCGTCGCCGGAATACACGATATACCCCGGCGATTTCCCCGGATTGATCCCCAAAACAGCCGTCAAGCCGGGCGACCGGACGCTTGCCGGCGCCGCACTCCTGTTCGACAAAAACCGCCCCAATATCAAAATAACCTCGCCCGTGAGCGGGGAAGTAGTAGCCGTCAACCGCGGTGAAAAGCGGAAATTGCTCAGCATTGTCGTCCATGCCGACGCAACACAAGAATCGAAAGATTTCGGAAAGAAAGACGTTCAATCCCTCTCGCCCGAAGCCATCAAACAACTTTTGGCCGAAGCAGGGATTTTTGCTTTTATCCGGCAACGGCCTTACGACATAGTGGCCGACCCGAACGACCGGCCACGCGATATTTTCGTTTCCTGTTTTTATTCCGCGCCTTTGGCGCCTGATACGGATTTTATTTTGGAAGGAGAAGACGCCGATTTCCAAACCGGTTTGGACGCTTTATCGCGCCTGACCGATGGGAAAGTTTATCTCGGCGTCCGGCCAACGGCGCAGGCCGCGTGCCTGACGAATGCCCGGAACGTGGAAGTCGTCGCTTTCGAGGGCGCTCATCCGGCCGGGAATGTCGGCGTTCAAATCAATCATATTCGTCCGGTTAACAAGGGCGAAACGGTGTGGACGCTTCAGCCCGAAACGGTTCTCTACATCGGGCGGTTATTGAATCGCGGGGTGGCCGATTTCAGTCGTTGGACGGCGCTCACAGGGTCGGAAGTCAACGAAGCCGACCGCGCCTATTACCGGCTGTTGCCCGGCACAAACATCGAACACTGGGTGGAAAACCGTATTTGTCGGACGAACGAGCCGCTACGCTTTATTAGCGGCAATGTACTGACCGGCGTTCAAATCGCAGCCAACGGCTCGCTGCACGCTTTCGATAATCAAATCACGGTCATCCCCGAAGGCGACCGGACGCACGATTTCTTCGGATGGATTCGACCGGGATTCGATCAATTTTCGGTCAGCAAAACCTATCCCGCGCCTTTCCTTTCCCGGCTGATTAAAAAAGAATACCCGATCGACGCCCGCATCAAAGGCGGACGGCGGGCGATGATTTTGTCGAACGAATGGGAAAAAGTGTTTCCGATGGACGTCTTGCCGGAGTTTTTGATCCGCGCCATTCTCTCCAACGACATAGATAAGATGGAAAATTTGGGTATTTACGAAGTAGCCCCCGAAGACTTTGCGCTCTGCGAATTTGCCGATGCTTCGAAAATGGAATTGCAGGCCATCGTGCGGCGGGGATTAGACTTGATTTATAAAGAAAACCAATGAAGTTTTTACGCAATTACTTGGATAAAATAAAGCCGAACTTCGAGGCGGGCGGGAAATGGTCGTCGTTTCATTCGGTGTTTGAAGGACTGGAATCCTTTTTATTTGTCTCGAACCAAACCTCGAAAAGCGGCGTTCATATCCACGACGCCGTCGATTCGAAACGGGTGATGTCAATAGTTGTTATCTCGCTGATTCCCTGTTTGCTTATGGGAATTTATAACACGGGCTATCAGCACTACTTGTCGATTGGCGAAACGACCGGTTTTTTCGACACATTTATATATGGTATATTGTCTGTCCTGCCGATCGTCGTGGTTTCGTACACCGTCGGTTTGGGAATCGAATTTGTGGTGGCGCAATGGAAAGGGCACGAAATCCAGGAGGGCTTTCTGGTGACCGGGCTGATTATTCCGCTGATTATCCCCGTCGATACGCCGCTTTGGATGGTGGCGCTGGCAACGGCTTTTGCGGTCATCTTTGCGAAAGAGGTTTTTGGCGGTACGGGTTTCAATATCTGGAACGTAGCATTGATTGCACGCGCCTTTTTGTTTTTTGCTTATCCTTCGAAAATGTCTGGCGATTCGGTCTTTGTCCGGACGGCGGCAACGTTCGGCGTGGGCGGCGGCACGGTGGTCGATTCGTTTTCGGGCGCCACGCCGCTCGGACAAATCGGGACGGCCACGGCGCTCGCTCCGGTAACAGACACAGTGGGCAATCCGCTCGGTTATTGGGACTTGTTCGTTGGTCTGATTCCGGGTTCCATCGGCGAAACTTCTACTTTGTGTATCGCTCTGGGCGCCGTCATCTTGCTGGTTACGGGGATCGCCAACTGGCGAACGATGTTTTCCGTGTTCGCAGGAGGCATCCTGACGGCTTTGCTTTTCAATGCGATAGGAACGACCCCGGCCATGCAGGTCAATCCGCTGGAACACATTCTGCTGGGCGGCTTTGCGTTCGGCGCGGTGTTTATGGCCACCGATCCGGTTACTTCCTGCCGGACGAATAAGGGGAAATACGTTTTCGGCTTCCTCGTTGGCCTGTTTGCCATTCTGGTGCGGGTCTTGAATCCGGGCTATCCCGAAGGGATGATGCTGGCCATTCTGTTCATGAATTCGTTCGCGCCGCTGATCGATTACGCCGTAGTGGAAACTAATGTGAAACGGAGGAAAAGGAGAAAGGGATGAATGGAACGCCACTCGCTGTCATTGCTGGCTTGACCCGCAATCTCCCGATTAGATGTTCTGCGTCATTCAGGGGATTGCGGGTCAAGCCCGCAATGACAGGGCGGAAGAAAAACCGCGTTGATCCGCTTAATCCGTGTCATCCGCGTTCCATTGCTTATTATAAATACAACTGAAAAATCATGAATAAAGAAAGTAATACCTATACAATGATTTATGCGGCCGTGACCGTCGTCGTGGTTGCCTTGTTGCTGGCGTTTACTTCGCAAGTATTGCGCCCGCAGCAGGAACGCAACGAGGCAATCGACAAAAAGCGGCAGATACTGGCGTCGATCAACATCGTGGCCGACAATGCAACCGCCGAGCAACTCTACAAACAGTATGTTGTAAGCGAATACTTGGTTAATGCGCAAGGTGATAAAGTGGCGGGCGACGCTTTTGGAACGGAGTTGGCCGACGAACTGGAAATACCGCTTCCGGAACGGAAATACCCCGTCTTCGAAGCCGCGATCGACGGAAACAAAAAATACATCCTCTCCCTGCGGGGCGCCGGATTGTGGGGGCCGCTCTGGGGATTTATCTCCTTAAACGACGACCGAAACACGGTTTACGGCGCATCGTTTGCCCACGAAGGCGAAACGCCGGGACTGGGCGCCGAAATCGAACGGACAGACTTCGGACAGGCTTTTATCGGAAAAAAATTCTTCAACCCCGAAGGCCAATTCACCTCCATCGCCATCGTCAAAGCCGGCAAAGCGGCGCAAGGACAGGATTATGTGGACGGCATTTCGGGCGGAACAATCACCAGCCAAGGCGTAGACGC
>JAISNS010000030.1 GCA_031276105.1 Dysgonamonadaceae bacterium | reverse complement strand
CCAGCAACGCGCCTTTGGCAGGCGAAGTCAAATCGCCGATAGATACCTGAGCGCGCAGGTTAGCGCTTAAAATTAGCGCAAATAATAATACTAAAAATTTTTTTCTCATTGTAATTGTTGTTTATAATTTATAATTGTTAATTCCTAATTCATCCTGTCATTGCGCGCTTGACGCGCAATCCCCAGTTTTTTTCCAACCTTGTCATTACGCGCTTGACGCGCAATCCCCTTTTTTCCAACCTTGTCATTGCGCGCTTGACGCGCAATCCCCTGATTAAATGTTCTGCGTTGTTCAGGGGATCCCGCGTCAAGCGCGGGATGACAACGGTGTATGGGATGACAAGGGCGCGCGGGATGACAGGGGAGATAAACGGACACAAAAAAATACCTGCCGAATCTCTTATTTGGAGATAGACAGGTATTGTATTTTCCTGAAATATAGTTATATTCGCGCGCGCGTGTGCGCCTGATTGTGTGTGTGTGTGTGTGTGTGTGTGTGTGTGTGTGTGTGTGTACGCATAATTCCGTTAACTTCCAAGCAATGGAAGTTAATAATACATAATAAATTGTTGTTTACGGAAGTTGCCATATTCTTATCATTATTTTTTCAAAAACCGCTGCAAATGTAATTCAATAAATCAGATTATGCAAATATTCTACTGAAAATTTTTGGTGGGCGAGAGCAACAAAGCGTTCTTTTTTCGTAGCCTATTCGCATAATTACGTATTGAATCGTATCTTATCCATTTTCCGTTAAATGAGCGAAAAGAAATGAGCAAATGAAATTATTTATTTAATTTTCAGTATATTATAATAAAAATAGAAACCATAAAAAATGAATAAATGCAGTTGAAAACAAAAGAAACGTCCGGCCAAATCGAATCCGGTTTTTAAGACTTGATTAGCTTATCCCAATCAAAATATTTTAAATTTTATGACCTTACTTAATTTAACCTTATAAAATAATGGTTTTGATTAATTAGAATAAAAAAATAGTTTTAATAGATATAATCTATTAAAGTAAATCTATTAATATATAATTAATTAATAAAATAAGTAACAAAAAAATTAGACGATTTAATACGATTAGATGCTTTTTCAATACGTGTTTAGTATTTTTCAAAACAAATATTAATTTGTTAAAAACATTAATAACTAATTATATAACAAATAATTAAATGTGAATAAATAAAAGTTAATAATAATAAAGAAGAAAACAAGAAAGAGAAGTTGAGTCAAAAAAAAGTTCTTATTATAAATTTGAGAAGAAATCCACGCCTTTATTCTGATGAACCGGCTATCAAGATTTACCAATCAAAAGAAAAAAAGTGCAGGGAAAGAAGAAAAAGACTTTCCAAAAGTTAAAGAACAAAATTCGTCGATAAAATCGGCATTTTTTAGTATGATAGAAACAAAAATCCCCGATAAAACCGGGGATTTTTACTTCTCAAAACATCAGCCATAAGCCGGCAAGAAAAAAGGGAGAAAAATGTTTAAGAAAAACCGTACCTTATATCACTATATTTATAATTTTATTAGGCACGATAATTACTTTTTTAGGCGTTTTTCCTTCCAACCATTTCCGGGAAGTGTCGTGAGCCAACACAGAGGCCTCAATTTCGTCTCTCGTAGCCTCAATGGAGAAGTCTAACGTAAAGCGCGCCTTCCCATTGAACGAAACGGTATATTTCACCGAACTTTCTTTCAAATATTCTTCGATGAAATCGGGAAATTTTGCATCGCAAACCGTAGTTTTATTTCCTAAGCGATTCCATAACTCTTCGGCGATAAAAGGAGCAAAAGGAGCTAAAACAACGATGAAATCGGCCAAAATTGAACGTTTATTACATTTCAAAGCCGTCAATTCATTCGCACATATCATGAAAGCCGCCACAGAGGTATTGAATGAAAAATTTTCAATATCTTGCCCGACTTTCTTAATCAGCTTGTGAATGGATTTCAACTCTTCCGGCGTGGGCAATTCGTCGGAGACAAGCCATTCGTCTCCACAAAAGAAAAGGTTCCAAAATTTACGTAAAAACCGCGAAACGCCGTCGATACCATTCGTGTCCCAAGGTTTGGACTGTTCTAATGGCCCCAAAAACATTTCGTACAAACGCAAGGTATCGGCGCCGTATTTTTCGACCACATCGTCGGGATTAACTACATTAAACATCGATTTGGACATTTTCTCTACCGCCCAACCACAGACGTATTTATTGTCTTCCAAAATAAATTCGGCGGTTTTATATTCCGGATTCCAATTCCGGAACGCTTCCAAATCCAATATATCGTTGGAAACAATAGTGACGTCCACATGAATGGGCGTAACGTCGTAGCGGTCTTTCAGGCCACAGGAAACAAATGTATTGCTGTTTTTAATCCGGTAAACGAAATTACTTCGCCCCTGAATCATTCCCTGATTAATCAATTTCTTGAAAGGCTCATCTTCGACGACCAAGCGGTAATCGAACAGAAATTTGTTCCAAAAACGGCTATAAATCAAATGACCCGTCGCATGTTCCGTACCGCCGACGTATAAATCGACATTGCGCCAATATTCATTATTTTCTTTTGAAACCAAACATTTATCATTCGCAGGGTCTTCATAGCGTAAATAATAGGCGGAAGAACCGGCAAAACCGGGCATCGTCGCCAATTCGAGCGGATAACCTTTATATGTCCAATTTTTTGCACGTCCCAAGGGAGGTTCGCCGGTTTCGGTAGGCAGGAATTTATCTACTTCAGGCAATTGAAGCGGCAAATCACCGGTTTCAACGGCATAAGGCGTTCCGTCTTTGTAATATATCGGGAAAGGTTCGCCCCAATAACGCTGCCGGCTGAAAATAGCGTCACGCAAACGGTAATTGATTTTTATTTCCCCTAAACCGGAATCCTTTATGTATTCTTTCGCTTTTTGAATAGCCTCTTTGACCGTTAAACCGGTCAAAAAGCCCGAATTCATCATAATTCCTTCTTTCGCGTCAAAACTTTCTTCCGAAACATCGGCGCCTTCAATCAACGGAATGATGGGAAGATTGAAGTGCTTGGCAAAGGCATAGTCGCGACTGTCGTGCGCAGGGACGGCCATGATAGCGCCCGTTCCGTAACCGGCAAGAACGTAATCGGATATCCAAATGGGAATCTCCGCATTGTTTACGGGATTGACAGCATAAGAACCGGTGAAGACGCCGGTCACTTTCCGGTCGGCGATACGTTCGCGTTCCGTCCGGCGTTTTACAAGTTCTATATACGCGCTTACTTCGGCCTGTTGAGTGGGAGTTACCAAGCGGGAAACATATTCCGACTCCGGCGCCAAGACCATGAAAGTGACGCCGAAAATGGTATCGGGACGGGTAGTGAAAACGATAATAGCCCCCTCTCCTACCCTATTATCCGCACAATCAGGCAAATAGCGAACCGAAAAACGTATCTCTGCTCCTTCGCTTCGGCCTATCCAATTTTTCTGCGTTTCCTTCAACGAATCGGTCCAGTCGATTTTACTTAAACCATCCAACAAGCGTTGTGCATAAGCCGAAACGCGCAAACTCCACTGCCGCATTTTTCGCTGTTCGACCGGATGGCCGCCGCGAATCGAAAGGCCTTCGCTTACTTCGTCATTAGCTAATACCGTGCCCAAAGCAGGACACCAATTCACTATCGTATCGGCCTGGTAAGCGATTCGGTAATTCATTAACAGTTCCTGCTGTTCTTTTTCCGTTTTTGCGTTCCATTCATCGGCGGTAAAGGTAATTTCTTCCGTTTGAGCGGCATGGACGCCCTTCGTTCCCTGCAAACGAAACGCTTCGACAAGTTCGGAAACAGGGCGCGCCTGCTGTGTATCAAGGCAATAATACGAATCAAACATTTTCAGGAAAACCCATTGCGTCCACCGGTAATAGCCCGGCTCGCAAGTTCGGATTTCCCGTTCCCAATCGAAACTGAAACCGATTTTATCCAATTGCCGGCGGTAACGATTAATATTCTGTTCGGTAGTAATAGCCGGATGTTGACCGGTTTGGATAGCATACTGCTCGGCGGGAAGTCCGTAGGCGTCGTATCCCATCGGATGTAAAACATTGAATCCTTTCAAGCGTTTATAACGCGAATAAATGTCGGAAGCAATGTAACCCAAAGGATGACCGACATGCAAACCGGCTCCGGAAGGATACGGAAACATATCCAAAACGTAATATTTCGGCTTGTTTTTGTCGATATTTACCTGATAAATACGATTTTCTTTCCAATATTCCCGCCACTTTTGCTCAATTTCATTAAAATTGTATTCCATGATTTTATTTTGATATGTGTTAAAATTTAAAGAAGA
>JAISNS010000290.1 GCA_031276105.1 Dysgonamonadaceae bacterium | reverse complement strand
GGAAGAAAGTTTGGAAAAATGCCTGGCTAAATTTCAGTCGAGTTAACTCTCCGCACGCGAAAGCACGTGGTTAATAAAGTGTCGCCCCTGTGAGGCTTCCTTCACAGGCAACAGGCAGTTGCGGTAGGGGCTTCTCCGGTCGTGTCCGGAAGATTGCCGCATTGCAGTACGCCGGAGGCGTACCCTGTGAATAACCCCCAGATTTATCTGAGGGTAGGTGGTGGCTCTACTTCTTCCACGAACGCCGGCAGGCGTTGCCCTTTGTGTGTTTTGCACATACAATAAAAGGGGAACGCCTACCGGCGTTCCTGGGGGGGGAGCGCCGCTTACCCCCAGATAAATCTGGGGGTTATTCACAGGGTACGCCTGTCGGCGTACCGCAATGCGGCAATCTTCCGAATACGACTGGGCGTATCGGGTGCGACTTGTAATTGAAGCGGTATTCTGCCACTTTTTACAAGGATTTAAGGAGTAAAAAATAAAAATTTTTCAATTAATTCATGGTAAATAGCATAAATCTTCGTACCTTCGTGCGCAATTTTAAAAATTAAACTAAAAAACACAAATATCAATGGCTACCTTAGAAAAAATTAGGAGTAAAGCGGCATTACTTGTAGTAGTAGTGGGGCTTGCTTTATTTGCATTTATTATTGGAGACTTTCTCCGTTCCGGTTCTACCTTTTTCAACCAACAAAAAGAAAATGTTGCAGTAGTAGAAGGGCATACGATGAAAATTCAGGAATATCAACAAAAAGTTGAAGAGCGAACCAATATGATTAAGGCGAGAGGCGGTAATTCTTCCGACGAAGACCAGACGAATCAGATACGGCAAGCTGTTTTGAACGAATGGATTAACAAAATACTCCTGGAAGAAGAAAGTGAAAAAGCCGGATTTGCGGTCGGTAAAGATGAATTGAGCGATTTGATCATGGGCAATAACATTTCCCCCATGATACAGCAAATGCCCGATTTTCAGGATGCTAAAACCGGAAGATTCGACCGTAACCGCCTGCTGAATTTCCTCCAAACCATAGAAACCGACGATTATACAAACTATTCGCCGGAAATGATTTCCCAATTGTTGGCAATGAAAAAAAACTGGTTGGAAATAGAAGGGCAGGTAATTTTATCACAATTACAGAACAAATTAGCCTCCCTGTTATCTGCAGCTTTGGTGGCCAATAATTTGGATGCACAAGCGGCTTTCAACGAAAGCAAGGTCAATGTCGATTTTGCTTATGTAAGCCGTTCCTATTCTTCTATCCCGGATGATTCCGTTACGGTGACGGATTCGGAAATTGCCAAACTTTACAAGGAACGCAAAAGTACTTTCAAACAGGAAGAGGCGAGAATAATTGATTATATTGCCGTAAATATTTTGCCGTCGGAACGCGATTATCAAAACGCATTGACTAAAATCGAAAGCATAAAAACACGTCTCGAAGATGCTGATAATCCGGCTAATGTAGTAACCGAAACTTCCGAACGTCCGTATGTAAATGCGTATGTTTCCTATAATCAATTATCTTCCGAACTAAAAACGTTTGTCGATCGTGCAACTCCGGGAGCCATTGAAGGCCCTTTGTTAAGCAATAACATTTACAACGTACACAAATTGGAAGACACGAGCGTGGCTCCGGACTCCGTAAAACTCAATGTTATCATGTTGCCGGTCATTCCGGACGAAAAAGCATCGAAACAATTATCCGACAGTCTTATCAATGTAATCAAAAGCGGCTCCTCTTTCGCCGATGTTGCATCCACTTCGAGCAACGGACAAACCAACGGCGATATCGGCTGGCAAACCGAAACGACATTAGTGTCGCAAGTGGATGTGAACTTCAAAAATGACGTCTTCAACGCTCCAATAAACGAACCGGTCGTTGTCCGTTCCACTCTCGGCAATTTCTTGGTGCAGGTAGTCGAAAAAACGGCGCCCGTAAAGAAATACAAGATTGCAACGGTACAGTTAACCGTTTCCCCAAGTCAGGAAACGAAAACGAAACTGTACAACGATTTGAACCAATACATTTCAACTCATCACAACTTGGATGCATTCAAAAGCGCGGCCGTCGAAGCCGGCTATAATATCCAAACAGCCGTTGAAATTGCTAAAAACCAATTGAATATTGCCGGAATACAAAATACGCGGCAAGTAATTCAATGGGCGTTCAAAAATAAAAAAGGAGCTGTTTCGGATATTTTTGAATGTCAGAATCAAGAATATTTTGTAGTAGCGGCTGTGGAAAATACGCTGAAAGAAGGATTCCGGCCGCAGGAACTTGTATCCGATATTCTGAAAAGAGAATTGTTGAATGAGAAAAAAGCGGAAAAAATCATCGCAGACTTGAAAACAAAGAATCTCACAGATTTGGAACAATACGCCGAAGCTTTAAATGCCAACATTGATTCCGTAAAATTTGTAACATTTGCCACGCCGCGTATTACGAAAATCGGCGTCGAACCTGTTCTCAATGTCAAAGCCCCGTTGCTTTCGGACGGCGAACTTGCAGGCCCGTATAAGGGAAATAATGCCGTATATGTCATTCAAATTACAAACCGGACGGAAAACGAACAGGCGTATAACGCCGAATCGCAGATACAATCTTTACAGATGCAAAATTATTACCGGATCGACCAATGGTTCCGTTCGAATCGGATTTTAAGAGATAATGCAGAAATAGAAGATAATTTCGATCGCTTCTATTAACGCATACATCCATTTTCTAATTTCGGGCTTGACCCGCAATCCCTTCAAAAATAACGATTAATCATCGGGGGATCGCGGGTCAAGTCCGTAATAACAAGTGCAAGTCTCGACGCGCACGGCCGAAATAAAATATTTTTTATGGATAAGAAAGAACCGTTGACAGGAAAGACAATGGACGAACTTAAATTTTTAGTTCAATCGTCCGGAATGCCTGCTTTCACTGCAAAACAAATAGCAAAATGGCTCTATGGAAAAAAAGTTGATTCTATTGATGAAATGACGGATATTTCCATCGCCCACAGAAATAAATTGAAAGAAAATTACACGGTAGGGAAAACGGCTTTTGTTAAAAAACAAGTATCCGGCGACGGAACGGTGAAATATTTGTTTCCCGTTTCCGGCAACCGCTTCATCGAAAGCGTATTTATTCCCGATAAAGACAGGGGAACCTTATGTATTTCTTCTCAAGTCGGTTGTAAGTTGAATTGCCTGTTCTGCAAAACCGGGAAACAAGGTTTTTCCGGACAACTTCAGGCATCCGACATTCTGAATCAAGCGCTTTCCATCCCCGAAAGCGACGCTTTGACCAATGTGGTTTTTATGGGAATGGGCGAACCGCTGGATAATGTCGATGAATTGTTTAAAGTCTTGGATATTCTGACTTCGGATTATGGATTCGGTTGGAGTCCGAAACGGATAACCGTTTCTACAGCCGGATTGATTCCCGGACTAAAACGTTTCCTCGCCGAGCGTCAGGAACATTTGGCAATCAGTTTACATTCGCCTTATCACGAAGAACGCCTCTCCTTGATGCCGGTCGAAAAGCCTTATCCTGTGACAGAAGTGCTGAACCTGATCAGGCAATACGATTTTTCCCGTCAACGGCGGGTTTCTTTCGAGTACATCCTGTTTAGCGGTCTGAACGACGATTTGAAACATGCCGCCGCCCTCGCCCGCTTACTGAAAGACATCCCTTGCCGGATAAACCTCATCCGCTATCATCCGGTTTCCGGAATCGACCTGCCGGCTTCCGACGCCAATTCCCTGATCATTTTCCGCGATTACCTGAATTCCAAGGGAATTATATGCACGATTCGCGCATCTAAAGGAGAAGATATTCTGGCCGCTTGCGGAATGCTCGCTACTTAA
>JAISNS010000262.1 GCA_031276105.1 Dysgonamonadaceae bacterium | reverse complement strand
TTTGCATTTTTAATTTTTAAAAGAAACAATGAAACAAGAACAAAACAACATTGCTACACCAATCATGTGCGCTCATTTCCCCTACAAAGACGCGCATGGTTCTATTTCCATGCCCATTTATTCGGGTGCCGCATTCGAGTTTGATACGGCAGAAGAAATGGAAGACGCATTTTTAGGAAAAAGCGGAAAGCATACCTATTCACGCATCTCCAACCCCACGGTAGAATTTTTTGAAAACCGGATTAAAGAGGCCTCCGGAGCCGCTCATGTATTAGCGGTATCGTCGGGAATGGCAGCTATTTCCACTGTTTTTATGACGATTGCTTATGCCGGTTCCAATATCGTTACCTCGCCTCATTTGTTCGGGAATACATTTTCGCTATTCATTTTTACCCTCCAAGCCTTCGGGGTGGAAGCCCGCTTTTGCAACTTGCTGGATAAAGAAGAGGTAGAACGCAATATAGATGATAAAACTTGCGCCGTTTTTACGGAAATCATTACGAATCCACACATGGAAGCGATCGATTTGAAAATGCTTTCACAGATTGCCCACAAAAAAGGAGTTCCGTTGGTTGCCGACTCAACCATTGTGCCGTGGCCGCATTTCAACGCATCAAAGTTGGGCGTTGATTTGGAAGTCGTTTCAAGCACCAAATACCTTTCGGGAGGAGCTACAAGCATCGGCGGGCTGATATTAGACCATCAGACCTTTGATTGGAGCCGTTCGCCCCGCTTGGGAAAATTGACCCAAATGGCAGGGAAAAGAGCGTTTCAAGTAAAACTTCGTGCGGAAATTTCCCGTAATATGGGCGCTTACATGTCGCCTCACACGGCTTATTTGCAAAACTTGGGATTGGAAACTTTGGAGTTGCGTTATGCCAAAACTTCGGCTTCTTGCTTGGAATTAGCCAAATTTCTGCAAACGATTCCGGCGGTTAAAAACGTAAATTACAACGGATTAAAAGACAATCCGTTTTATGCGGTCAGTCATGCGCAATACGGCGATTGTCCGGGCGCCATGCTGACGTTTGCGTTGGAAGACCGGGCGACTTGTTTTGCGTTTATTAATCGTTTGAAAGTCATTCGCCGGGCAACTAATTTATTTGACAATAAAACGCTGATAATTCATCCATTATCTACTATTTACGTAACTTTAAGTCCGGAATACAAAAAAATGGTGGAAGTTCCGGACAATATGCTGCGGCTTTCGGTTGGCTTGGAAAATCCGGAAGATTTGAAAGCCGATATTTTGCAAGCGCTGGCTTAAACGGACATTAACGAATAATATTTGCAATACGGGCTGATACCGCAGGTTTCACAGTGAGGTTTTCGAGCCGTGCATACATATCGCCCGTGCAAGATTAACCAGTGGTGAGCAATCGACCACAACTTTCGGGGAATATGTTTCGTCAATTCTGCTTCTGTTGTTATAGGCGTTTTAGAATCGTTTGTCAGCCCGATGCGGTTGGAAACGCGAAATACATGGGTATCTACTGCCAGCGCCGGAATATTGAATGCAACGGACGATATGACATTTGCCGTTTTTTTTCCTACACCCGGCAATTTCATTAAGTCTTCGATGGAGGAAGGAACTTTCCCGTCGAAATCGTTTACCAGCATTTTAGCCATTTCAACCAAATGTTTGGCTTTGTTATTGGGATAAGAAACGCTTTTAATGTATTCGAAAACAGCATCTTTGTTAGATGCGGACAAGACTTCGGGCGTGGGAAACGCTTCGTACAAAGCAGGTGTAATCATATTCACTCGTTTATCGGTACATTGCGCCGCCAATATCACCGCTATCAATAATTGAAAAGGATCGGAATAGTGTAATTCCGTTTCTGCTACGGGCATGTTTTTTTCGAACCAGTCGATCACTTTGTCGTATCTCTCCTTTGTAGTCATAAATACCTGATTATGTTGCCGATTCGAATTGTCGCAGGAAACGGACATCGTTTTCCGAAAACAAACGGAGGTCTTTTACCTGATATTTCAGATTGGCGATCCGTTCAATTCCCATTCCGAAAGCGTATCCCGAATAAATTTGGCTGTCTATGCCGCAATTATCCAGCACATTCGGATCGACCATGCCGCAGCCAAGTATCTCTACCCAACCGGTATGTTTACAGAAAGGACAGCCTTTTCCACCGCAAAGGTTGCAACTGATATCCATTTCGGCGCTTGGTTCGGTAAACGGGAAAAAAGACGGGCGCAAACGTATTTTTGTTCCGGCGCCGAACATTTCTTTCGCAAAGAACAACAAGGCCTGTTTCAGGTCGGCAAAAGAAACATTTTTGCCGATATACAAACCTTCTACCTGATGAAAGAAACAGTGCGCCCGGTAGGAAATGGCTTCATTGC
The DNA here is from genome assembly GCA_031276105.1 of Dysgonamonadaceae bacterium. Lineage (GTDB taxonomy): Bacteria > Bacteroidota > Bacteroidia > Bacteroidales > Azobacteroidaceae > Azobacteroides. The sequence continues at coordinate 2,242 of JAISNS010000262.1, read as the reverse complement.
GGTAAACCCTTCCCGGACAAATGATTCGGATGGGCGGTTGCGTTTTTTCCATCACCCGGGTCTGTACCGACGACGTGTGGGTACGAAGCAGAATATCCGTTCCGTAAGCAACGAAAAACGTATCCTGCATATCGCGCGCCGGATGATCGGGCGCAAAATTCAGGGAAGAAAAGACATGCCAATCGTCTTCAATTTCGGGGCCTTCGGCAATATTGAAACCCAGCCGTCCGAAAATATCGCATATTTCTTTCCCGACAATAGAAAGCGGATGGCGCGTCCCGACGGAATACGGGTAAGCCGTGCGGGTTAAATCGACAAAATCGCCGGATGAACGTTGGTTTTCCAAGAGTTCTTTCAATTCGTTTATCTTGGCTTGAGCTTTTTCTTTCAATTCGTTGAGTTTTTGTCCGGTTTCACGTTTTTGTTCCGCGGCCACACTCCGGAAATCATTCATCAACAAAGCTATTTCTCCTTTTTTACTTAAATATTTGATGCGCAACGCTTCCAATTCATCTTTGCCGGTAGCTTTCAACTGATTGATCTCTGCTAATAAATCATTGATTTTGTTAATCATATCGAATATCATTTTAAATTTCTCGTCCGGCAAAGTTAGCATTAAATTCCCAATTACACACAAACTTGAGTTAATGTTCTTCTCGAAAGAGAAAACCAAACTCGCAGGGGAAAATCGCATTCATTAGGCGGTACAATGGATTTATCGCGGTCTTTGATAGAATTTATAGGGGAAAAGTACGGAAAATTTTTCAAACCCGCTTGTGCAATTCATTTGTTTTTTCGGCTAAATCTCTTTTTGAAGCGCCGGAGAAAAAAGATAAAAACTAAAAACTAAAAACGGCGCGAAGCGGCGTTTGTTTACCGCGCTTTGCGTCGTTTTTAGTTTTTATCTTTTAGTTTATTCTTCCGATACGCACCGCACCGAGAACCCGTACGTCCGAAGGGTGGAGAGCGTGGTCTGGACATCCCCGTAGAAGCGCAGCTCGTAAGCATTAGAAGAACTACCGGTACTGCTCCAATAGTAGCCGTGCAGGCCGCGGAATGACAAATAGCCATTGGAGTAGAACCGGTAACCGGCAGCAGGAAGATAGAGGTAATCGCCAACTTTCATAGCGTTATTATAGCAACAAGAAGGAGTAGCAGTATTATCTTGATCCCAAGTCTGTGAGCTAGCGCCTGAAGTACCGGTATATTTCTCAATCGTATTATAGCTGCTTATTACAGCAGCCCACTCATCATTTGTCGGCAATTGCCAACCGGCAGGACAGGGATCATTGCTTGTGCTCCAGTTTTGAGTATCGTCCTGAACAGGATACGATGACCAATTAGGAACTACTGATTGCGTTGGATTCCCCTCATAAGTCCCGTCATTCACCAGAGAAACATTCTTTGCCCCAAAGCGATACCAGTCGCCATGATATTCGCGGAAATTAGTAGCATCAATGTCCGCAAGATCAGCATCAGAAGTAATATCGTAGTCTGCTCCCAAGTTATGACACTGGAAAATTAGCCAACCGGAAGAACGTATAGTAGTAGGCACTTGAGCAGGACATACGCAAGCAGCATCCTGAACCTTTATTTTTTTATATGCTATCCTATTCTCGCTGTTGTTATTCTTATAACTGACTACCAGTTGTACATAAATAGGAGCGTTATTGGCAATCACTTGGGCCTTCACATCCGATACAAATGTAACCGTAAAAGAAACAGAACCGCTACCGCTACCAAAAGTAGCCGCAGGCTGAGTAACGCTCGCAACAATACCACCGGGATTTAATACCGTCAAATCACTGAAACTGTTTGTATGAGTAAACGTGAAAGTCTTCGTAAAAGCGCCGTCGACAAAAGCGTCTGTCCGGGAATCATAAATTGCCTGAGGCTGGCCGCTTGGCTTCGAGCCTTTCACATCAAAACAGCTTCCCCCGGTAGTAATACCGTATTTCCCGTCAATCAACGTAGCCGGAGGAGCGCCGTTGGCGGTTATTTCAATAGTCGTTGTTTTTTCAACAGGAGTAGCCGTATAACGGTTCGTTACCTCAACTTTTACTTTGTAAGTTCCGGCAGGAGAAAAAGAAGTTGTTAATGACGAAGCCGTTTCGGAAACAGACGTATAGTTATTATCATTAGCTCCGGTTTTATACCATTCGTAACTTTCGCCCTGCGAACAAAAGGCGCTTGCGCCGGTCGAAAGCGCAAAAGTAACGTCATTGCCCGTCTTGGCAAAAAG
>JAISNS010000257.1 GCA_031276105.1 Dysgonamonadaceae bacterium | reverse complement strand
TTTGCCACCGTTCAGGGCGTCGCCTTTCCGCACTGTCGATTCACCGCAAGTTCGGGAGGGTCGGTCGTTATCATGTTTAACCGTAAAGTAAAACAAATCTATAACGTCGCCAAACCGGCGGAAATGTCGATCCCGCCACCGGCGAGACAACTGTGATAGACATCTAATTTTTATTTCAAATGAAAAAGATTTATTTTTTAACAGCTAATTCTATTTATAAAACAGTCATGAACAAAAAAAATATAATTCTAACACTTTGTATTTTTTGCTCGCCAACAGCCTTTCCCCAATCTTATTCCGGCGGTTCTGGCACGGTAGCCGATCCCTACCTTATCTCTTCCAAAGCAGATATGGAAGCCTTGGCGGCGGCGACAAACAGTGATGCGGCGTATTCTGCCGACAAGTATTTCCGACTTACTCGAGATATAAGCGATGTAATTACGACAATTATTGGTAACGGTTACCCATTTATGTTTAAAGGCGCTTTTGATGGCGGCGGGCATAAAATAACCGTCAATATAAATGCCACCAGCAATTACGTAGGCGTATTCGGCCAATTGTCCGGCGGCGCTATTAAAAACTTGCGCGTAGATGGAAGTGTACGCGGAAACATGAATGGAGGTAACAACTATACAGGTGGAATTTGCGGCTATGCCGGAAGCGGAAGTATAAGCAATTGCTACAATGGAGGAGCGATTTTTTCTTCCTCCTCGGCTTCTTATGCCACCACTTCTCATTCCGGCGGAATTTGTGGGAATGGAGGTGGAAGCGCTATAATCAATTGCTACAATACCGGAACGATTTCGACTTCTTCATCTACTTATTCTCGTTCCGGCGGAATTTGCGGTTATATCGGAAGCGGAAGTATAAGCAATTGCTACAATGCAGGAACAATTTCGCCTGCTTCGTCTGCCACTTCTTTTGCCGGCGGAATTTGTGGCAGCTATGATGATAATGCTGTCAACATAAGCAATTGTTACAATGCCGGAGCAATTTCGGCTTCTAATACTTTTTCTTCTTATACCGGCGGAATTTGCGGTCGCGCCCACGGTGGAAGTATAATCAATTGCTACAATACCGGAGCGATTTCGGCTTTGAATAATTCTACCTATTCTTCCGGCGGAATCTCCGGCGATGCCACTGAGGTAAACATAAACAATTGTTTCGCAGCCAATGCTACCATTACCTGTACGCGGAAATCGGGATCAGCAAACTATGTCTATTCCGGAAGAATAGTTGGGACAATTGATAATGCGTCGCTTGAAAGTTGCTATGCCCTCGCATCCATGCAAATCAACGGTGCAACACAAAGTAGCCAATATGCACACAGCAAAGACGGAAAAGATGAAAACATAACATCCTTTCAGTCCCAATCATGGCTGGAGGAAAATCTAGGTTGGAATTTTAATACGGTTTGGTTTATGTTGGACTTGCCTCATTTATTATGGGAAAAAGATTTGCAAACGGGCTACGTTCACCCTGCTGTCCCTGCATCGTTCAATCCCGCCGACGATCAGATCACCCTCGCCGGCCTGCAAGGCAACGAAACACTGCGCATCTATTCCATCAGCGGCAACCTGCTGCTTAGCGACACCGCCACCGGCGAGACAACCACGATAGACATCGCCCGACTGCCCGCCGGAATATATCTTGTCGGCATACAGGGCGATAGGGGAGTGGTGATGCATAAATTTATTAAGCAGTAAACATTGTAGAGACGCACGGCGTACGTCTCCACGACAGCGACGTATGGCCGTGCATTATAAAGATTTGCTTCGTCGAAAGCCAGTCAGGCATTAAAATCGGCGTCACAACCGAAGCAATGGTATGATTTCTTAAAAAACGGGGTAGGAAACAAAAACAAAAGCGATGTAATAAGAAACAGCCAACCGCCTTTCTTCGATTGGAATACTTCGTCCGAACCGCATAACGGGCAAATCTTCTTTTTCATGAGATTAGTTTTTTGATTTCTGTTGAAAATTCAAAAACAGCAAGCACACCGGGTGCATTTCAAATTGTCGCACTCTTTGTCAGCATCCAATCCACTACATTCAGTTTGCGAATACCGTTATACACAGGGTTGATATCTGTATCGGTAGTCAGCAGGTATTTGGGGTTGGAATCTTTAATGGCATTGAGCGAAGCCAGTTCGCGTTCCAGCGCTTCTGGCGTCATGGTAGTCCATGCAACCTGATAATAGGAGGTGTAACCGTCATGGTCAATCACTACAAAATCGACTTCCTTACCGTTTATTTGCCCGACAAATACCTCTTTATTACGGCGCAACAACTCAAAATAGACGACGTTTTCCAACCAGTGTGTAATATCCTTTTTCATATCCCGCCGCAAGCGAACTTTGCGGAAACACGGGTCAACCAAATAGTATTTATTCAATGTTTTCAACAGTTCTTTCCCCTTGATTTCGTATCGCTGGGCTTTATACAGCAAAAACGCATCGCATAAGGTATCAAGATATTTTGCAACAGTTTCTTTGTCTATTATTGTGCCGTGTGTTCGTAGCGTTTCGGAAATAGAACGCGGCGAAACAAATGAACCGACCGAATCAAAAACAAAGTCAATAATCTTGTTAAAATTGTGTTTGTCTTTAACGGTTAATCGTTGAAAAATATCCTTCTCAATAATCGCAGTTAAAACACTTTGCACAAAACTATCCGCCTGTTTTCGGCTGATATTTTTTTGATTATAATATTCGGGGATACCGCCTTCCATTACGAAAGCCGACAAGGTTTCTATCTTTGATAAGTTTGTCGAATTTGGCAATGTATTTTTATCATAATCAATATATTGCCCTTCTGAAACCGCCAAACTTTCTATTTTTGATAAGTTTGGCGGTTTTGCAGCTATAAAATCATAATATTCAGAAAATTGCAACGGCAAAATATTAGTTTCGATATACCTTCCTGTGAGCAAGGTAGCCAACTCGCCCGAAAGTAAATAGGCATTTGAGCCGGTTACATACACGTCACAATTTTTCTTGATAAACAAGCTGTCTACAAGTCGTTGAAAATCTTTTATATTCTGCACTTCATCAAGGAAAATATAGTTCATCTTGTCTTCAACCAGTTTGCTTTTAATGAGTGAATGTATCTGAAATATATCGCCGATTGCCAACGTATCCAAATCTTCAAAATTATAAAACTGAATTTGTTGCTGTGAAACTCCATTTTGCAACAGTTCATCGGCAAACATCTGCAATAATGTGGATTTTCCGCAACGCCGCACGCCGGTAATAACCTTGATAATATCTTGGTCTTTCAAGTTGCGCAAAGTCTGCATATATTGTTTTCGTTCAATTAGTTTCTTATTATTCATATATTTCTTTCGTTTTTAATTCATAAATTACTCACAAAGATACGTCTTTCCTTTCAATACACAATCGTTTTCCTCTGTTGGAACGAGGTGGAACCTTGTCCCAACAGAGGAATCGGCCTCCTCGTTTACTTGTTTACTCGTTTACTCCTTGTGTGTGTAAAACGAGAATTTTATGTTAACTTTGCACCCACAAGTACTGGAAAAAATGATACAACATACAATATTAGATGGAGATGTGATTGATATTCAGGGTGCCCGGGTGCACAACCTGAAAAATATCGACGTAACCATTCCCCGTAACCGGCTTACGGTTATGACCGGTTTGAGCGGAAGCGGAAAATCTTCGCTGGCTTTTGATACCATTTTTGCCGAAGGACAACGGCGGTATATCGAAACTTTTTCGGCTTATGCCCGCTCGTTTCTGAGAAATATGGAACGCCCCGATATGGACAAAATCACCGGATTAAGTCCCGTTATATCCATTGAACAAAAAACGGCGATCCGGAGTCCCCGTTCCACGGTAGGCACAACGACGGAAGTTTACGATTTCCTGCGTTTGCTGTATGCGCGGGCAGGTGAGGCCTATTCTTACCTGAGCGGCGAAAAAATGGTTAAATATACAGAAGAACAAATCCTGAAATTAATTGTTGACCGGTATCCCGGGAAAAAAATACTGCTTTTAGCGCCGGTCGTACGCAACCGGAAAGGGCATTACAGGGATTTGTTTGAACAACTCCGTAAAAAAGGTTTCCTGAATGTCAGGGTCGACGGCAAATTACTTGAAATTCTTCCCGGAATGAAGTTAGACCGCTATAAAAACCATTCGGTGGAAGTCGTTATCGATAAACTGCTTATCAACACTTCCAACTCGAAACGCATCAAAAACAGCGTCGCTATGGCTATGCGGCAAGGCGACGGCCTGATTATGGTTTATGAAGTAGAAACCGGCGCTTTGCAGCATTTCAGCCGCAGCCTGATGTGTCCTGCCACCGGATTATCGTATAGCGAACCTTCTCCACATAATTTTTCGTTCAACTCTCCACACGGATCCTGCCCGAAATGCAAAGGCATCGGTTCCGTCAATCAGATTGATATTGCCAAAATCATTCCGAATCCCGAATTAAGCATTTACCAGGGCGGGATAGTTCCTTTAGGTAAATACCGGAATGCCCTTATTTTCTGGCAAGTAGAAGCTATTCTGGAAAAATATGAGGTTACTTTGAAAACGCCGTTGAAAGAGGTACCCGAAGAAGCGATTAACGATATCATGAGCGGCACGGAAGAACGTTTGCATATAAAAAACGAATCGCTGGGAGATTCCAATTATTTTCTGTCGTTTGAAGGCGTGAACAAATACATTCTCATGCAACAGGAACAGGAAGCTTCTGCTGCCGCGCAAAAATGGGCCGACCAGTTTATTCGCACCTCCGTTTGCCCCGAATGTAAGGGACAACGACTGAATAAGGAGGCGCTTCATTATTATATCAACGGTAAAAACATTGCCGAACTTTCGGAAATGGATATATCCGAATTGTCTGTCTGGCTGAGCGATTTGGATACTCATCTGAATAAACAGCAACGCTTGATTGCCATGGAAATACTGAAAGAAATACAGACGCGCCTGCAATTCCTGCTGGATGTAGGTTTGGATTATCTGTCTTTGAACCGTTCATCCGCCAGTCTTTCCGGAGGCGAAAGTCAACGGATTCGTCTGGCGACGCAAATCGGGTCGCAACTGGTGAACGTCCTCTATATTCTGGACGAACCGAGCATCGGTCTGCATCAGCGAGATAACATGCGCCTGATTGATTCGCTGAAGCAATTGCGCGATATCGGCAATTCGATTATTGTCGTAGAACACGATAAAGAGATGATGCTGAATGCCGACTATATCGTCGATTTAGGGCCGCGAGCCGGACGGTTGGGCGGAGAAGTCGTCTTTGCCGGTACGCCCGGCGAATTGCAAAACGCCGATACGTTGACTTCGTCCTATATTAATGGAAAAGAAACAATTCCGGTTCCCGAAAACCGGAGGAAAGGCAACGGCAAGACAATCCGCTTGACAGGCGCTTGCGGAAATAACCTGAAAAAGGTGAATGTAACGATTCCATTAGGCAAATTTATCTGTGTTACAGGCGTTTCAGGAAGCGGAAAATCTTCATTGATTAACGATACGCTGCAACCGATAATCAGCCGAAAATTGTATCATTCCCTGCAAGACCCTTTACCTTATACTTCCATCAAGGGATTGGAAAACATTGATAAAGTGGTGAATGTAGATCAATCGCCTATCGGTCGATCGCCCCGATCCAATCCGGCAACTTATACCGGGCTTTTTTCCGATATTCGCAACTTGTTTGTCGGATTACCCGAATCGAAAATGAGGGGATACAAACCCGGAAGATTTTCATTCAACGTAGCCGGCGGCCGTTGCGAAACATGTGCGGGAAATGGTTATAAACCCATAGAAATGAACTTTTTGCCGGATGTTTTAGTCCCGTGTGAAGTCTGCTATGGAAAGCGCTACAACCGCGAAACACTGGAGGTGCGCTACAAAGGGAAATCCATTGCCGACGTATTGGACATGACCATCAACCGGGCGGTGGAATTTTTCGAAAACCTTCCGCAAATCTATCATAAAGTCAAGGTTTTACAGGAAGTGGGATTGGGTTACGTCAAACTGGGACAATCGGCCACAACCCTGTCGGGCGGAGAAAGCCAGCGGGTAAAATTGGCCACGGAATTATCCAAACGCGATACGGGAAAAACCCTGTATATCCTCGACGAACCGACTACCGGCCTGCATTTCGACGATATCAAGGTATTGCTGAATGTCATTAACCAATTGGTCGACAAGGGAAATACAATGATTATCATTGAGCATAACATGGATGTCATCAAATGCGCCGATTACATTATTGATATGGGCCCCGAAGGCGGAAAGGGTGGGGGAGAGGTCTTGTTTGCCGGCGCTCCCGAACAATTGGTGAAAAGCGGTAAAGGCTATACAGCGCCGTTTTTGAAACAGGAATTAGAAAAAAACAAACACAAATAAAAACCGGTTCCTCTAATTTATTTACGTATGAGAATTGCACAAATAACGGGAATGTTGGAAGAATTAGCTCCTTTATCTTTACAGGACGATTTTGATAATGCGGGCTTGCAGGTAGGCGATGTTTCGCAACAGGTAAAAGGCGTCCTGTTGTGTCTGGACGTTACGGAAGAAGTTGTGGATGAAGCCATTGAAATGGACTGCAACCTGATTATTTCGCATCATCCGCTCTTGTTTAAGCCGTTAAAATCGTTAAGCGGAAAAACCTATATCGAACGAAGCGTGATTAAAGCCTGCAAAAACGATATAGTTATCTATTCCGCCCACACCAACTTGGATAATGCATGGGGAGGAGTCGGTTTTCGTCTTGCCGAAAAGATTGGTTTACAGAACCTCCGGATATTGAAACCGAAAGAAAACAACTTGCTCAAATTAGCCACTTTTGTTCCTCTTGAACAGGCCGAGCCGGTGCGGAACGCACTTTTCCATGCCGGAGCCGGGCATATCGGCCATTACGATTCTTGCAGTTATAATTTGGAAGGGCAAGGTACTTTTCGGGCAGGCGAAGAAACGCATCCTTTTGCAGGCGAACCCGGTCAGCACCATACCGAACCGGAAATCAGGATAGAAACCATTTTGCCCGTTTATAAAAAGACGGCTGTTCTCAGGGCGTTGCTGGCTTCGCATCCTTACGAAGAACCGGCCTACGATTTTTATCCTCTCTCCAATTCATGGAGCGGCGCAGGCGCAGGCGTTGTCGGCGAATTGCCGGACGAAGAAGATGAAGAATCGTTCCTGCAACGATTGAAAACCGTTTTCCATTTGCAGCGCCTGACCCATTCCCCATTAACCGGAAAAATGATTCGCGAAGTTGCTCTCTGCGGCGGTAGCGGCTCCTTCCTGATTAAAGATGCAATCGCTTACGGTGCAGACGTTTTCATTACAGGAGAAGCCAAATACAACGACTATTACGATGTGGAAAACCGCATTTTGCTGGCTGTTTTAGGCCATTACGAAACGGAGATTTGTACAAAAGAAATATTTTTTGAGATTATTACGAAAAAAATACCTAACTTTGCCGTTCATTTTTCAAATGTAAACACGAATCCAATAAATTACATGTAATACAATATATGGCAAAAAAAGAACAAACAGTCGAAAAGCAAGAAAAAAAGGCGGGTTCCGCTAAAAAAGGAAATGCGAAAACCGTTGATGTAGTTGAAAAACTGCCGGAAAAAAAAGCAGACGCTAAGAAACAGGACAAGTCGGAAGACTTTTCTATTGAACAAAAATTAGCAAACCTTTACCGTCTTCAGTCCATTTTATCGGAGATAGACAAAATCAAAACGCTTCGCGGAGAATTGCCTCTGGAAGTACAGGACTTGGAAGATGAAGTTGCAGGGCTTCATACCCGTATTCAGAACTTTCAGTTAGACGGAAAAGATATTGAAACAGCTATCGGCCAACAGAAAATTAAAATTGCCGATTCACATGCCCTCGTCGAAAAGTATCAACAGCAACTGGATAATGTCCGTAACAACCGGGAATACGATAATCTTTCCAAAGAAATTGAATATCAAGGTTTAGAAGTAGAATTGTCGGAAAAACTCATTCGGGAATTTACGCTGAAATCCAAAGTGGTTGCCGAAGAAATTCAAAAAAGCAGAACGCTTTTGGAAGAACGGCAATCGGATTTGAAATCCAAAAAAGAAGAATTGAACGAAATTATTTCCGAAACGAAAATTCAGGAAGAACAATTGCGGGAAAAAGCCAAGCAAATAGAAACGACGATAGACCCCCGCTTATTGACGGCATTCAAACGAATCCGCAAGAGCGCAAGAAACGGATTGGCAGTCGTTTACATTCAACGCGATGCGTGCGGCGGATGCTTCAATAAAATACCGCCCCAAAGACAGTTGGATATCAAACTGCGCAAAAAAATCATCGTCTGCGAACACTGCGGCCGTATCATGATCGATCAGCAACTCGCAGGAGTAGAATAATCCCCCTGTGCATCCCCTCGCATCCTTTCGATATTGTCCCAAATGCGGTTCCGCCCGGTTTGAAGAAAATAACGGCAAATCCAAGCAATGCAATGATTGCGGATTTGTCTATTATTTCAATTCATCGGCAGCTACGGCCGCCTTTATTACCACAGAAGAAAAAAAACTGCTTGTAGTCCGCCGGGCAAAAGAGCCGGCTAAAGGTACCTTAGACCTTCCCGGCGGCTTTGTCGACAGATTTGAAACCGGCGAAGAAGCCATTATCCGTGAAGTCGGCGAAGAAACCGGACTGATCATAACAAATCCCCGTTACCTTTTCTCCCTGCCGAATATTTACGCCTATTCCGGATTCGACGTACATACGCTGGATTTGTTTTACGAATGTAAAATCAATGATTGGAAACACATCCGGGCTGCCGACGATGCGGCGGAAGTGTATTTTTTAGATAAGAAAGAGATTGACCCCAATTTATTCGGATTGGGTTCCATTCGCCAAGCCGTCCGGATTTGGACGGAATCATATACCGGTTAACTGCCTGACATACATTTCAATTCGCATATATCTTTATGGCTGTAATTTATGAAAAGAAACAGATCAAGAAAATCACCCATTATTTTGTTTACTGTTATAAGTTTCTTATTTTCGGGATGCTCCGGAAAAACGGTCTATGGCGAAGAATATTCGCGCTGGCAAATACATCGTTTTGATACGGATTTGTACGCTTATCTTTGCCGGGGTGAAACTTCGATTTTTAACGAAACCAACCGGCTGTTTTTAGACGGGTTCGGCAAGCATGTGATTGACATTGGTACGTCCGATTCTGTGGGCTTTGAGGAACGCCTGATAGATTATTTTTCCGAACCTACACTCCGGAATTTATATGCGGACGAACAAAAGAAATTGGAAGATATATCTCATATAAACAAAGAATTAGCTTATGGAATGGAAATGCTGTTAACAAATTTTCCTTCCTTGAAACCTCCCCGGATTTATATACATGTTTCCGGATTGAATCAGAATGTTGTTGTTACCGATGATGTTTTATCCCTTTCCGCCGATAAATATATGGGATCGGATTATCCTTTGTATCAGGGCTTTTTTTATGATTATCAACGGCAATTGATGGCTCCCGAACGGATCGCGCCCGATTATTTGTTGGGTTTTCTGACGGCTAATTTCCCGTTGAAAGGAAATAATGAGATTCTGTTGAATAAAATTCTTTATGAAGGAAAGTTAAGGTATCTGCTTTCCCGTTTGCTTCCCGACCGAAAGGTTTGGGAATATGTGGGTTACAACGAAGAGCAATACCGCTGGTGCGTCGATCGCGAAGCTAAAATCTGGACGTTGATTCTGGAAAATAAACATCTCTTTACCTCTGATTACCGGATTACGGAGAAATATATAAAACCGGCGCCTTATACCGCTTTTTTGCCGGTAGAATCGCCGGGCCGGGTAGGGGTGTGGTTAGGTTTTCGGATTATCGGTTCTTATATGGAAAATAATCCTCAAACGTCTTTGAGCGATTTGATTGCGATTACCGATTACAACGAATTACTGCAAAAATCAAAATATCGGCCGTTCAAAAATTGAATCTGTTAGAAATTATATTTTATCCCTGTTTTTATTTGCCTTCCAAATTCGGGATAAAGCGGCGAAACCGTGGCGTAACGTTCGTCGAATACGTTGACGATGGATGCGTACAACCGGAGTTGCCGGCCGGGGAGGGCATAATGAATGTTTGCATCGCAATTGAAATAATTGCCCATATCCACTTCCTGCTTCAGGAAGCGGTCGCTTTTGTAGGATGAAACATATTTTCCGCTTGCGTTGACCTCCCAATTGTTTGTTGAGAACGAAAAGAGCAGGTTGGCGATGAACGGCGGCTGTTTGGCGTATCTTTTCCGGGACGAGTTTTCTTTTTGACGTACCAGTTTGTACGATAAATTGCCCGAACAGTACCAGCTTTCCATCCAATTATGACTGCGGAACGACATTTCAATTCCGCAGGTTTGCAAATCGATATTCTTCATGTAATAGCGCAACACATTCCGGTCGTCGTAATACGGCGTTTGCGTATATTCCGACGTGTTTTTCTGATTCAGGAAGAAGAGGGTGTAAACGAAATGCCCCATGGATTCGGAATGTTGTTTCCAGCCCAGTTCGATTCCCGTGCGTATTTCTCGCTTCAGGTAAGCGGTCTGTGTTTTCCCTGTTGTAGCGTCGTTAACCGGCAGTCCGTTTTTGTCCGTCACTTGCTGCAAAGCCGTTTTATCGACCGGCAAGGCGCCGCTGTTCAGGATGAAATTGAGGGTATTTCGGGGATGGATGGTTGCGGAAACGCCGGCGCTTACGTTCAATAAGGCCGGTTGCCATTCGTTCACGACGGTTTGCGTGGCGTCGCCAAAACCTTGTCCCGGAACATAATAGTCGTAATATTCGCGGATAAGTTTTCCTCCGGCGTGTACGTCCCATTTCCCGAAAGTATGCTGGTCGAGCAATGTAGCCGAAACGATTTTCTTTTTCGATTTTCCGTGCGCATAATTGGCTGAAGAAGCGTATATTAGGCCTGCCCGTACCACATTGTTTTTCACGGGTGCAAAGGCCTGAAAGAGCGCTGCTGTGAAGATGGAATCCGGTTCGTCCAACATCCGGTTGCGTTGGATGGAGTCGGAGAGTTGAATTACTTTTCCGGTCGAAATATAGTGATAGCGGTCGGGATACAAATCCATACGGTTCAGGATATAGCTGAATTGCAGTTCGGTAGCGGCAGTTTCCGACTCTTTGATTTTCAGTTTTGCCGTTGTGATGTTGTAGCGCATCGGGTCGTATTCCCAAAGGTCGGCTAATTGACTTTGCGGGGAAGCAAGGCTGTCGAAGAGGGCTTGCGCGACGTAACGTGTGCCGTAAGTATAAAAGTTTTCGAGTTTCAATTCGACTTTATCTTTGTAGCGGTAGTCGAGTTTCCCATAAATATTCCACAGGTTTTCTTGGCTGTGCCGGTTTTTGGGGCCGTCGGTTTTGTCGTTAAAGACGGAGAGGGCATAACGCAGGTTTCCCGTTTTACCGCCGTGTACGATTCCGTAATGCAGGGTGTTGAATGTTCCGTATTCGATTTCCGCTTGGGTAGTGAACGTGTCGAAAGTTTTGGTTTTGATGTTTACCACGCCGTTCAGTCCGCTGAAACCGAGCAGGAGCGAGTTACCGGAACGGACGACTTCAATGGATTCGATCATGCTCGACGGGAGCAGGGTAGGGGCTTCCACCCATTCGGCCATGGGGCCGGCGCCGTTGGTGGAGAGCGAGATACCGTTGATAGCGTAATCCGACGCCATGTTTTGTCCGCGTAAAAGGTAATAATGTTTTTTCCGCCGTCCCTGTGTCGAAGGTAATCCGTTCAGCGAATATTTCAAACTTTCGAACAAATGGATAGCGCCCGTTTTTCGGACGTCTTCCGACGAAATGTAACTGATGGATGTTTCCCATGCCGCAGGTTCTACCGTCAGTTCCTGAAGCGGCGAGGTTCGCTTTTCCCCGGATACGACAATTTCCTGTATCTCCAGATTCATCCGGCTTGAATCCGCTTCGAGCGTCCGAGCCGGCAATCTTTCCGTTAAAACAAGGAATGATAAACTAATATAGCAATAAATCCTTTTCATACGAGTTGTTTTTTAATGAGTAACAAGTGACGAATGACGAGTGACAAGAAGCTCCCCCTTGTCCTGCGGGTCTCCGATAGGCGTAACGTTTGTG
>JAISNS010000255.1 GCA_031276105.1 Dysgonamonadaceae bacterium | reverse complement strand
TAAAGCATTTAAACGAACATTGATAACTTCCGCATTGCCATACGCCAATGGGCCTGTACATATCGGACATCTGGCCGGCGTATATGTTCCGGCCGATATTTACGCCCGGTATTTGCGGTTGAAAGGAGAAGAAACGCTTTTTATCGGCGGATCCGACGAGCACGGCGTTCCAATAGCATTGAAAGCTAAAAAAGAAGGAATAACGCCACAGGAAGTGGTCGATCGTTACCATGCCATCATTAAGCAATCGTTCGAAGATTTCGGGATTACGTTCGATATTTATTCCCGAACGTCTTCCGAAATTCATCATCAAACGGCGGCCGCTTTTTTCCGCAAATTGTATGATAAAGGGGAGTTTATCGAAAAAGTTTCCGAACAGTATTACGACGAAGAAGCGAAACAATTTCTCGCCGACCGCTACATTACCGGCCAATGCCCCCATTGCGGCAACGGACAGGCGTATGGCGACCAGTGCGAAGCGTGCGGCGTCTCGTTAAGTCCGTTGGAACTGATCGAACCGAAATCAACGCTGTCGGGCAGCATCCCTGTTCTAAAAGAAACTCAACACTGGTACCTGCCTTTGGACAAACATGAAGCTTGGCTGAAAGAATGGATTCTGGAAGAACACAAAGAGTGGAAAACCAATGTGTACGGACAATGCAAATCGTGGCTGGAGATGGGATTGCAACCCCGCGCGGTAAGCCGCGATCTGGATTGGGGCGTACCCGTGCCGGTAGAAGGCGCCGCAGGAAAAGTCCTCTATGTCTGGTTCGACGCTCCCATCGGCTACATTTCCAATACAATCGAACATTCGCCCCAAGACTGGGAAAAGTGGTGGAAAGACGAAGATACCCGCCTGATTCATTTCATCGGGAAAGACAACATCGTTTTCCATTGCATCGTTTTTCCGGCAATGCTGAAAGCGGATGGAAGTTATATTTTACCGGAAAATGTGCCTGCCAATGAGTTTCTCAATCTGGAAGGAAACAAAATTTCTACCTCCCGCAACTGGGCGGTATGGCTGCACGAATACCTCGAGGAATTTCCCGGCAAACAGGATGTCTTGCGCTACGTATTGACGGCCAACGCGCCCGAAACCAAAGATAACGATTTCACTTGGAAAGATTTTCAGGCGCGAAACAATAATGAACTGGTTGCCGTATTCGGCAATTTCGTCAACCGGGCTTTGGTATTGACTCACAAATATTTTGAAGGAAAAGTTCCCGCCGCCAACGACCGGACGGATTACGACCGGCAAACGGTTGCCGAATTTGCGCAAATAAAAGCAGATATGGAAAATTATCTGGAACATTTCCGTTTCCGCGACGCACTGAAAGAAGCGATGAACTTGTCGCGCACCGGCAATAAATACTTGGCCGATACCGAACCGTGGAAATTATTTAAAACCGATCCGGAACGCACGGCAACAATTCTGAATATCAGCCTCCAAATCACGGCAAACCTCGCTGTCGCCTTCGAACCATTCCTCCCATTTACCGCAGAAAAAATCAAAAAAATGATTGACAAACACAACCTGCAATGGTCGGAATTAGGGAACTTCGATTTATTGGAACCCGGACATATCATCCGAACTCCCGAATTACTCTTCGAGAAGATTGAAGATGAAATCATTAACCGGCAAATCCAAAAATTGGTGATGAGTAAACGAGTAAACAAGTAAACAAGTTACAAAAAAAGAGGGCGAATCTTTTACCTTTCGCCCTTTTTGTCTTCTAAGGAAGCAGTTTTAAATCGCTCAACAATTCGGGGATGGTTTGTTCGAAATTAACGCCAAAGCGGATGTCCGTTCCGGCGGCAGCCGTTTTGCGGATGGCAGACACCGTAAAACGCACGGCAATGCTTGCGGCTTCGTTCAGCGTGAAATTGTTCATTATTGCCGACAGTAAGGCTGAACCGAACACATCGCCGGTTCCGTGGTAATAGCCGGGAATGCGTTTTTCGAAAGCGTAGGTCACTTCGCCGGTGTTGGCGTCGTAAGTAGCAGCGCCCAAATCTTCGTCGTTGAAGAAAACGCCGGTCAAAACAATTTTCCGGGGGCCGAAAGCGCTGAGTTTTTTCAGCAAGCCTTCGATGTATTCCGGCGTATAAGGCCCCGGAAAGTAGGTTTCTTCCAGAAGGAAAGCGGCTTCCGTAAGATTGGGAACGATAATGTCGGCTTTTTCGCACAGTTTTTTCATTCCCCGGACAAACTCGACGGAAAAGATTTTGTAGAGTTCGCCGTTATCGGCCATTACCGGATCGACCAGGATGATATTCCCGTTTGTTTTGAAGGTTTCAAAGAAACGGGTTACCAGTTCCAGTTGCTCGAAAGAGCCTAAGAAACCGGTGTATATAGCGTCGAAACGGATGCCCAGCGATTGCCAGTGGCGGGTAACCGGCGCAATGTCGTCGGTTAAATCCCTGTAAGTAAACCCGGAAAATCCTCCAGTGTGCGTAGATAATACGGCTGTCGGCAGTACTGTTGTTTCGATACCTGCCGCCGAAATAATGGGTAAAGCTACGGTTAAAGAACATTTGCCGAATCCGGATATGTCGTGGATGGCGGCTACTCTTTTTAATTCATTCATACTCTTTATTTTTTATAATCGGGCGCAAAGTTAGCATAAAAATTTCGAATTGCTTCATGTCACTCTTTTTTTCGCAGTGCATCTTACAAAAACGCAATGGTTTTTTCCAAACGATTGGTGCGTGAACCTTTTATCAATATCGTATAAGCGTTGATTTCCGTTTGTGCAAGATAATGAGTCAAGTCGGCCGTTTGCGGAAAAATCAACCATTCGCCGGGCAGCCCGGTTAATTTGATAAATGCTTCTCCTACCAAAAGAACCCGGTCAATCTTGTGCCTAAGCAAGCAATCCGTAATTTTCCGGTGTTCCTCTTCACTGTATTTTCCTAACTCTCCCATTTCTCCTAATATCACCATTCGGGGAGAGGGCGGCAAAGAAAAAAAGTTGTCTAAAGCTGCCTGCATACTGCTTGGATTGGCGTTGTAAGCGTCAACAATTAACAGGTTACGATCTGTTTTTTGGCGTTGCGAGCGGTTGTTATTGGGGATATAATCCGTTATAGCCCGGTTGATTTGTTGACTGTCGATCCCCAAATACGAAGCGATACAAATAGCCGCTAATACATTTTCAAAATTGTAGCCGCCGGTTAAAGCTGTTTTTATCTCGTTCCATTCTTCGCCTTTCGTCCATTTCAGGCAAAGTAAGGGCGTTGCTTCCAAAACTGTTCCCCGGACAAACGTTTCCGGCGTTGTTCCATAATATACAGTGGAACAAGCATTGGATAAATTTTTCAATATCCGGTTATCCGAATGGCAGAATACGGTTCCGCCTTTTTCGCGAAGGAAATCATAAAGTTCGGTTTTTGTCCGGACAACCCCTTCCAAAGAGCCGAATCCTTCCAAATGCGCTTTTCCTACGTTGGTAATTAGTCCGTAGTCCGGTTCGGCAATCCGGCACAATTCCCGTATTTCGCCCGGATGGTTGGCTCCCATTTCAACGACGGCGAATGCATGTCCGGCCTGTAATTGCAGTAAGGTCAATGGAACGCCGATATGGTTGTTCAAATTTCCTTGAGTGTACAGAACAGGGTATTGAGACGACAAGGCAGCGGCTGTCAATTCTTTCGTTGTTGTTTTGCCATTGGTTCCGGTAATCGCAATAAGCGGCGTATTCAACTGTTTGCGGTGATAATGAGCTAAATCCTGCAACGTTTGAAGAACGTTGTCCACCCGGATGATCCGTTCCGACTGCGGCAAATCGATCCGGCTGCCCACAGCATAAGCCGCACCGTTTTCAAGCGCTTGCACGATATAATCATTTCCATCGAATTGATCGCCTTTCAGAGCGAAAAAAAGAGCATTCGCCGGACAATTCCGGCTGTCGGTCGATACGACAGGATATTTTTGAAAAATAGAATAGATTTCTGCAATATTCATTTTTGAAACGGTAAAAATTTCAAATTTATATTCACGTACAAAGTTAGTATAAAATTCTCGTCTTATACACAACGAATAAAAAATAGGGGGCAGTTCAATTAGTTAATGCAACTAAAGTAAATTGAGTAGAGAGAGAAGAACGAGGCGGTATCCCGAAGAGATAAAAGATGATTTCACCGGATAAATTTAGTTCCGAAGATTAAGTATCCGATATTTAGCCCCATATTCCAGTTTCCGGTCGGATAACTGTAATGATTAACAAATAAACTAATCGACATGAACGGAAGTTGCGCTACTAAACTGATTTCACCCAAATAGGCCGGTTTGGTGAATGTTTTACCATAAATAGCAGCGTTAACATCTCCGCGCATAATGGGATAAACAGGCACGAACACATCCAAATCGCCCCGAAAATGAATAGTCGAATTAAGTTTCCATATAGGAGTTATTCCTCCCGCCAAATATTGATTGGCTCTAAAAGCTTCATTAAAAACAAGTTTACTGTGTGGGGTAGGAGTGTAGGCCGGGGCTTGTAAAACAGAGGCTGTGTAATTGCTCCATAAATTTTTGCTGGATACAACTCCTTCTATATTATAACCGAAATTAAATCTCCGGGCTACAACATGGTAATTATTCAAACTGGCTTTGATTTGAATATAGGATTGATTATTTTTTACTCCGGTACCATTTCCAGGTGGTTTGAATGTTTCTCTTCCGGATACAAATTGAGCGAATAAATGGTGGTTGTGTCCGCTAACCGGATATTGTTTTGTGTTTAAGGAGTTTTTGGTATAATAAATTCCCCCGCAGAAAAGATTATAACGGCTATAGTCAAATGCAGCTTCATGAAAAGTACGCCGCTTGTCCCGGTAATATTGATCATCGAGAATACCGTAAGCAACCATTAAATCGATCTTAGCTTTGGTTCGGAAGGGCATTCCTATACCGATTTTAGCAAATGTTTCACTTTGGCGAATAAAAGTCGAAACATCGGTATCAATGAACAGTTTGGAACTTTCATAATATTGTTGATGGTTATAAGCCAAAAGGCCGGAAATATCCAACGGAATTTTGTTCGGTATCTCTACTTTTCC
>JAISNS010000216.1 GCA_031276105.1 Dysgonamonadaceae bacterium | reverse complement strand
CCCGCGAACGCCGGATGGCGTTGCCCTTTTATCAGAAAACGATAGGGTGACGCCTCCGGCGTTCATCTGGGGAGGGGCCACGTTTACCCCCGGATAAATCCGGGGGTTATTCACAGGGTACGCCTGCCGGCGTATCGCAACCCCGCACACGTTCGAGTGCGGCGACCGCACACGCTCGTGCACCGCGACCGTGCACGCTCGTGCACCGCACCCGTGCAGACACCCTGCACCGCTCGGTGCAGGGCAAAAGGCACAAGGTACAGGGTATGCGGCTTTGCCGCTCCTGTACCTTGTACCTTATATCTTGTACCCTTTCCCCTGTACCTTTTACCTTTAGCTTTGCACCTGCTGTGTGTGTGTGTGTGTGTGTGTGTGTGTGTGTGTGTGTGTGTGTGTGTGTGTGTGTGTGTGTGTGTACGCATAATTCCGTTAGCTTCCAAACTTTGGAAGTTAAGAATACATAATAAACCGTAAATTTCGGAAGTTGCCATATTTTGTTATTGTTTTACAAAAACCGCTGCAAATGTAATTTGTTTATTCGAATTATGCAAATGTTTTTTAAAGTTATGAGTTATGAGTTGTCGCAATTCCATACCGGATAAAATATAAATACTCTCCTGGGTGATGCAAAACACAATTTTTTTCTATATTTTTGCAATCGTTTTCTATTGACGAATTTAGAATTTAATAATCAATATTACAATGAACAAAAAAGATTCACTCAACCAAGCTGCGGACAATATCCGCATTCTGGCGGCTTCAATGGTAGAAAAAGCCAAGTCGGGACATCCCGGCGGCGCTATGGGCGGCGCCGATTTTATTAACGTACTCTACAGCCGGGTACTTGTCTATGACCCCGAAAATCCCCAATGGGAAGGACGCGACCGTTTCTTTCTGGATCCGGGACACATGTCGCCCATGCTGTACGCCGCTCTGACCTTGACCGGAAAGTTTTCATTAGACGATTTGAAACACTTCCGCCAATGGCAAAGCGCTACGCCCGGACATCCCGAAGTCGATGTCTTACGCGGTATCGAAAACACTTCCGGCCCGCTGGGACAGGGACATACCTATGCCGTGGGAGCCGCCGTCGCCGCTAAATTCCTCACGGCAAAAACCGGACGCCCCGGCAAACAAAAAATCTACGCCTACATTTCCGACGGCGGCGTGCAGGAAGAAATTTCGCAGGGAGCCGGACGCATCGCCGGTCACTTGGGTCTGAACAACTTAATCATGTTTTATGATTCCAACGATATTCAGCTTTCGACAACCGTCGATGTCGTCAGCAGCGAAAATACCGGCGCCAAATACCGGGCATGGAACTGGAACGTAATCGAAATAAACGGAAACGACGCGGATGCTATTGCGGAAGCGCTCCTCGCCGCTCAATCCGAAAAAGAACGTCCCACTTTGATTATCGGGAAAACCATTATGGGTAAAGGCGCTCGCAAAGCCGATGGCCAATCGTTTGAAAACAAATGCGCTACACATGGAATGCCTCTGGGAGAATCGGGCGCTTCCTTCGAAAAAACCATCGAAAACTTGGGAGGCAATCCGGAAAATCCGTTCCGCATTTTCCCGGAAGTAGAACAGTTGTACAGGGAACGCGCCGGTGAATTGAAGAAAATCGTCGCCCAGCGGAAAGCGGAACACGAAGCATGGGCAAAAGCAAATCCCGAAACTGCCGATAAATTAACCGGCTGGTTATCAGGACAACTTCCGGCTATCGACTGGGCAGCTATCGAACAAAAACCCAACCAGTCGACTCGCGCTGCTTCGGCTACGGTACTGAGCGTGTTGGCCAAACAGGTGGAAAACATGATTGTTTCGTCGGCCGACTTATCCAACTCCGACAAAACGGACGGATTCCTGAAGCAAACCCGCGCCATCACGAAAGATGATTTCTCCGGCGCATTTTTACAGGCCGGCGTTTCCGAACTGACAATGGCTTGCCTCTGCATCGGAATGGCTCTGTATGGCGGCGTTATCCCGGCTTGCGCTACATTCTTCGTATTTTCCGACTATATGAAACCCGCTATCCGCATGGCGGCATTAATGGAACTGCCCGTCAAATTTATCTGGACGCACGATGCTTTCCGCGTCGGCGAAGACGGCCCTACCCACGAACCGGTGGAACAGGAAGCGCAAATCCGCCTGATGGAAAAACTGAAAAATCACAAAGGACATAACTCAATGCTGGTCTTGCGTCCCGCCGATGTCCATGAAACTACCGTCGCCTGGCAATTGGCGCTGGAAAATACGCATACGCCGACGGGACTGATTCTCTCCCGCCAAAACATCGCCGACCTTCCCGCCGCCGCCAACCGTTACCAATCGGCTTTGAAAGCGGCTAAAGGCGCCTATGTGGTCGAATGTGACGGCAATGCCGATGTTATCCTCTTAGCCTCCGGTTCGGAAGTATCCACCTTAGCGGCAGGAGCCGCCCTGCTGCGAAAAGACGGCGTCAGGGTGCGGATTGTTTCCGTTCCATCCGAAGGACTGTTTCGCAGCCAACCCAAAGAATATCAGGATTCCGTAATCATTCCCGGAAAGAAAATCTTCGGTTTGACCGCCGGCTTGCCCGTTAACCTCTTGGGTTTAGTCGGAAACGAAGGCAAGATATGGGGACTGGAATCGTTCGGATT
This sequence comes from Dysgonamonadaceae bacterium, assembly GCA_031276105.1. Classification (GTDB taxonomy): domain Bacteria; phylum Bacteroidota; class Bacteroidia; order Bacteroidales; family Azobacteroidaceae; genus Azobacteroides. The sequence goes on along the minus strand of JAISNS010000216.1, from coordinate 5,240 downwards.
TTCCGCGCCATACAACGTTTTGGACGAAAAATTGGGTTTCACCGGAGAAAGCGTATATAAACAAGTGAAATTAATGTTATCAATTTAGATATGAGCGTTAACGAAACATTCGGCGATTCCTTGAAAATCGGATTAGCTTCCGACCATGCGGGTTATGAGTTAAAGGAATTTGTGAAAAGCGTTTTAGAGAAAAAAAACATCCCTTATGTTGATTACGGAACGGATAGCTCCGAAAGCGCTAATTACGCCGTTTTCGGTCACAAGCTGGCGGAAGCCGTCGAAAAAGGAGAAGTGCAAAAAGGAATCGGCATTTGCGGAAGCGGTACGGGAATCAACATAACGCTCAACAAACATGCGGGAATCCGGTCGGCGCTGTGCTGGAATGAAGAAATCACCCGCTTGGCGCGTGCCCATAACGATGCGAATGTTCTGGCGCTTCCCGGTCGTTTTCTTTCAAAAGAAGATGCCGAGAAAATAACAAATATCTTCCTCCATACACCCTTCGAAGGCGGACGACACCAAGCGAGAGTGAACGCGATAAGAACTAAGAACTAAGAACTAAGAACTAAGAACTAAAAGTTGCGCGAAGCGTGCTAAACAAACGCCGCTTCGCGCAACTTTTAGTTCTTAGTTCTTAGTTCTTAGTTCTCAATAAGTCGTGTTTTGCGGATCAAAATTACACCATCCGCTTGTCCAGTTATTGCTTGCCGTTTCGTTCGGCCCGAAAGCGCCGATATAGGCGACTTTGTCGAACCCTGACGACACTTTAGGATTCTTCCAGTCCGCACCGGATGCTAACGGACTGCCGGACGCCAAAAATACACCCGGATTGGTGAGATTTAACGGATTACCTGAAAACTTCAAGTCGGCCATTGTAGCGGCAATGTGGTTTCCGCCACCGGAACGGTTGAAATAGGAATCGACAAAACTGCCGTCGTCAGCGGGATTGAAGACGGTGTTTTCTTTCCAGTATTGTGCATTCTGAAAATTCTTTATCATTCCGGCCAGATAGCAGTTCGTGATATTCAATTTCCCTTCCGTAGCCCACTGTTGCGTGGCCGAACCCTTGTCGTTCTCGATGATGACGCCGACGGGGAAGGCGGCGATTACCGAATTAAAAATGCTTAACTGCGTGTTGCGGCGAAGGTGTAGCGCAGCCTGAAAACGGGCGCCCACCGTACTTCCTTTGACGCCGGATTCGTCGGTGTAGGACGCAGGATTCGCTACGGGGCCAAACAAACTCACGTTGGCAAAAACCGTTCCCGTATAAGGCGCTTCCGGCGAAGCAGCGGCGTTGTTGTCCGACTCGAAACTGTTGGATGCCGACTTGTCGCCGATTTGGGGGTGGCGCAAAGCAAGTGCATACTGTATTTTCCCACTGAAACCGTTGTCCGTATCGAAATCGTCATCCCAACCGCAGAATGCAACCAGATGTTTGGCATTGGCCGTTCCGCCGAACCATTCGAACGAATCGTCGCCGGAATACGAAACTTGCAGGTGGTCGATTTGAGTGCCTGCGCCTACCGAACCGAAAGTAATTCCGTTTATCTCGTTGTCGGTAGAATATTCTATTCCGGCAAACTCGATACGAATATAGCTCAACACTCCGGAATTGTCGTTCGGGTCGGTACCGCCGTGACTGGAACGCACGCCGCCTTCAATCGTCTGTTCGCCCATGTTGTTAGGCGCTTTGCCCAGCAGAATAAGGCCGCCCCAATCGCCCGCGTTGCGTTTTCCCGGCGCCTGCGCCGAGGTGAATACAATGGGACGTTCTTTTGTTCCCTGCGCCATGATTTTCCCTCCGCGTTCGATGATCAGCGTGCCTTGCGTCGATTTTTCCCCCTTAATAATCACGCCCGGTTCGATGGTCAGCGTTACGCCGTTAGGCACGTAAACAAATCCTCGTAAGTTGTAAGTATTCGGATACTTCAACGTCGTATTCGCCGCGATTTCGAAGTTCTCTTTGGAACCGTCGCCCAAATTCAGCGTTTCACCTGTAACGACTCCCTTGTCGTCATTGTCGTCACAACTCGCGCCGCTCAATGCAACGCATACTAAGAGCACGTAGCTCATCAATCTTAACTGTTTCATTTTCTTACTGATTTTTAGATGGTTTAATATTTAATTAATTTTCAGCGCCACTCCCACGGAAATAGATTGTCCCGGGTTGTATTGCCTTGTTATCTGTTCTCGATTATGAATAACACCGTCTTTTTCGAACTTCGGGAACTGCTTGTACACAATTGCTTCGGAAAGAATGTCGCGCACCGAGCAACGCAGTTCAAGGTTTTTGCCGATACTTTTCCCGATGGTAAAATCAAGCGTATTCCGGGGCATCTCATACGAATCGGGTATCAGGGTATTGATGTCCGGGTGGATACTGTTCGATTTTCCCAGGCCGACAATTCGTTTTCCGATGCGGTTGTAAAGCAGAGAAACATGAAGCCCGCGATTTTCCGATTGATAATAAAGTCCGGCATTGATTGCGTAGGGCGACTGTCCCTGCATCGGACGGTCGGGTTCGGAAACGATTTCGCCCGGTTTGAAATGCACGCGGCTCTCAATCAGGGCGGCGTTCAAGACTAAAGAAAAGCCGCGGATTCCGGTAAAATCCAATTTCTTGCGGACATCCAGTTCAATGCCCCAACTTTTCGCCGCTTCCGCATTTTCGTAATGGTAGCGGAGCGAACCGCCCATGTCGATGAACGTCCATTCGATGGGATTCCTGAAATACTTGTAAAACAGGCCGAAGCTGACGGTTTCCCCGAACGCGGGATAAAACTCGTACCGTAAATCCAGATTGTCGATGTTTGCCCGTTTCAGGTTTTCGTTGCCGCCGATTTCACTGAACAAATCAAAGTCGAAATACACGGTCGGCGAAAGTTCGCGCAGTTCGGGACGGTTGACCGAACGTCCGTAAGCCGCCCGCAGTTGTTGCTTTTCCGAAAACTTATACGTCAAATTGAGCGAAGGCAGGAAGTCACGGTCATTAATTTCCCGGTCTGTCATCAGTATCAGTTCCGGCGCGTCGGAACGGTCGCGCAGCAGTTTCGTATAATGGTTTTCGAACCGGACGCCGGTATATATCAGGAGTTTATTCAGTGGAATTTCGAGTGCAAGGTATCCTGCCCCGTGCCAAACGGAGGCCGTGTAATTGTTTGTTTTCCGGGTAATTTCGTCGATATATACCTTTCCTTCGTCTAAATAATTTCCGCTCAGCATCTCTTCGAAAGGAAGTTTCAGATACGATTGCCGTTCGTCGTAAGTCAAATTGTCGTAACGGTATATAAACTCCCTCACAGAATAACCGCGATGCCGGTATTCCCCGTAAATGCCTGTTTTAAGCGTCGGTTTGAATGGAATTTCCCGGAATATCCGTTTGAAATTCATGGCAACGGAAGCCGTATGGTCGTGCAAATCTTGAAAATAGCGGTTGATGCTTTCGTTATCCGTCGGAACGGGAATATCTTCAATGCTTCCGACGCCGGCCTGATTGGTTACGATTCGCCGGTCGGGTTCGTTTTTGCCGGCATACGAATAACCGGCGTCCCACGTCAACGTCCGGCCGGGCGACAGGTCGTGCACGCCCGAAAACTGTCCGCTGTAGGTCAGTCGCGAAGAATAGAGTATTTCCGTCTGTTCGCGGTAATACATACTGCTCATGTCCTTGACTCCGGTACGTTCCGTCAGGCGGTTACGTCCCAATATGTTGAGTAAGTTTTTAAATTCGATACGATGAAAGGGGTTAGGGACGAACGAGTAGTTGTGCAGGACGCCCAAACGGACATCATTCGAATACCGGTTGTCATAATAATTATCGAGAAAGACGGGCATATCCGTCCGGGCCGAATAGATGCCGTAGCGGGCGTTTTTCATCCCTTCTACCCCATTCAATGTATTGCTGTAAGTCAAAGCGGTGATATTGCCGATTGTTTTATTGCCGGCGGTTTCCTTGCGCCGGGCAATCATCAGCGAGAATCGTTGGTCGGGAAAAGGCGCAAACGACTTGATTCGCCAATCGTTATTGAATCCCGTCTTCGTCAGGCGGGAAATTTCGCCGGGCGCCATATCCGAATGAGCGGGAAAATCGTTTGCCAAAGCGCGTTTGTTCCCGTCGAATCCCAAGCAATCGGTTGCACTTCCCGGATTCATCCGGAAATTGTTTCCGTGTGTTTGGGTGTTAAATCCTGTAGTATAAGAAAATTCCATACGGTTTTCGTCGGGTACGCCCTTGGAAGTTATTTTCACGAACCCTCCCGAAAAGTCGCCGGGAATTTCGGGCGAAGGCGATTTGTAAACCAGCAAATGGTCGATTTGACTGCTTGGGACGAGGTCGAGAGGGAAAGCTCGGCTGTCGGTTTCCGTACTCGGCACGGCCAAGCCGTTAATCCATGCATTGTTGTATCGTTGCGCCAGTCCACGGACGATGATGAACCGGTCGTCGATAATAGTTACTCCCGGTATTCGCCGGACTACTTCGGAGGCTGCCCGGTCGGGACTTTTGATTATTTGCGCCGCTGATATTCCGCTTGTTACCTGCGGAAGCGATTTGACGGTTGTCAGCATAGCCGTTTCCGTATTGCTATGCATCCGGGCGCTCACAACGACTTCGTCCATCAGGATATCGTCATTGTCCAGTAAAACATCCAGGCGGGTAATCGTGTCTTTAGTTTCACATTCTATTTCGAGTGTTTTGTACGAAAGCAAGCGAAATTCCAGCGTATATTTTCCGTCTGCAAGATCTTGTAAAGCATAATATCCGTCGATATCTGTGTTTGTTCCTGTGGTTGTTCCCTTCACCCGTACCGTGGCGCCGATAACCGGCTCTGCGGTTTCCGAATCGCGCACATAACCCTGTACGCTTTTCGTGAAGTTTGCACGGAGCGAGGCGTAAAAAAAGAAGAAGAGTAATAAAAAGAATAATTTTCCTGTTAATCTATTTTGCATTTTTCTCAATAATTTGTTTGACGATGCAAAAGTAGAGGAGTCATGTTACCAAACGGTTACAATTTGCCTACAAAAGTTTAACACTTTTCTTACATTTCTGCAACAGAATTAAGAAGCCCCGTTTCGGCATATTGGCGGCGAGAATTTGCTTAATTTGATGACCCGGACTTTGGTCGTAATGAAAAAAACGCACGAAAATACAATAGAACAAGAAAAAAGTACAATTAGACCTCTTGGCTTTTTCATTCATTTTTACTTTTGCAGCATCTCGAAAAACATTTCGTAAAACAAGT
>JAISNS010000203.1 GCA_031276105.1 Dysgonamonadaceae bacterium | reverse complement strand
CCTTTGCCGAACGAGAAGGCAATAATGTATCCGACGGGCTTTTTATCGGCTACGTTTTTGTCGAAAAGTTTTTTGTCGCTACGCTGAACGGCTGCAAAGAAATTATCAATTACGTTGCGCCCGATATTATCGCTGCGTTTCACCTGAATCGGCGTGTTATCCGGCATTTTGCCGTCTAACCCCAAGTCGCCGCGCTGTTTTGTATTGCTTACGCCGCCAAACTGCTGAACAATCCACGACTCAAACTCGAAAGCATTTTTGTAGCGCAACGTATCGTAATCGTATTTATGTAACTGAACAGTGAACGGTGCGCTAAATAAGTCCCGTTGCTTGTCTAATCTCAGTTCCGTCACTTTTATTGCTTGCACGGATTGGTCAATGCCTATCCATTGCCTGTTTAGTTTGTCGGCAACGGCAACCGTTGTTCCGCCGCCAACAAAGGGATCAAGGACGGTGTCGCCTTCATTGGATGCACATTCGATAATACGTTGCAAAAGTTTTTCAGGTTTTTGAGTGGGATAACCGATAGATTCTTTGCCTTGGACATTTTTAATATCATCCCAAACTTCATTTAATGGAACGCCCGGACTTTGATCTAAATAATACTTCAATCGGGGCGTTACGCCATTGGGAGGATAATAAACTAACCCTTGTTTATCATATTCATCCAATTTATCCGGCGTGGTAACCCAATGCATTCCTTCTTTTCCCTGTTTATTCGGATCAATATTTCTCCAAGCCTTTCCTGTTTCTCCGTTTCGCTTTCCACTTACTAAAAGCGGAACTGTTTGATAAAATCCTTTTTCATCCTGATTTTTATATAAATCTTTTGATGCCTTGGAAAGTTCTATAAATGCTTGATTGAAAGTATAAGCATTTGATTTTGCATAAAAGAAAATGGAATCATAATTTTTTCGTGCCGCTTTTGAAATACTTGAACGATTAGAACTTCTTTTCCAAATAAATTCGTTTATAAAATTGTCCATGCCAAAAATTTTATCCAGAATCTCCACCCGAATATAAGCGTTAGCGTGCCAGTCGCAATGCAAAAAGATACTTCCTGTGGGTTTCAAAATCCGGTACATTTCTTCTACGCGCTCTTTGAGCCACGCGATATAATGTTCAATGCCGCCCGCCCAGCGGTCTTGAAACGAGCGCACTTCGCCTTCGTCGCCCCATATCACCTCGTAGTTGCGATTACTGAAAAACGGCGGGTCGAGATAGACTAAGTCTATCGTTTCGCTCTCTATTGTTTTCAGAATTTCGAGGTTGTCGCCTAATATTAACCTGTTTACCATAATTTATTTTTGAGAATACAAAAGTAGCAAAAAAATCAATGCCGACACTTCAAAAGGGCATAGCGTTTTTGGAGATTATCAACAGCCACTTACCCTTCCCCTTTCGCCCCTTTTCCCCTTTTCCCTTATTTGGGACAAAACGTACATACATTTGGGACAAATAATACCCTGCACTTCTCCTTTTTTACGGTACTTTTGTCCACGAATTACACGAATTACACGAATTTTTCGGACGAAACACGATTCATGCAATTCGTGTAATTCGTGGACAAAAAAACTTATTAATTAAATTTTATTTATCATGAAAAAAAGATTTCTTTTTAGTATTTTAGTAGCGTTGACCCTGTTGAGTGTCGGCGCAGTAGTAACGGCGCAGACCTTTAGTCTGAATGATTTAAGTGAAGCCGACTTTGAAGCGGGAGGCAATACGCAGTGGGCTTTTGAAAAGTACGATACGAGTACCGGCCTTTATTCCGCTTTTACTACGTATGGCGACAGCGGGCGAGTCAATTTTTTCGACCGCTACAATCCGGAACGATTTGGCCTTTATCCGATTATGTCGAATCCCGAAACCTTGACCGACCCTTATCCGGTGAAGCGCAACAGCTGGTTCGACGGCAAAGATGATTACCTCTATGTCGCTCGCGACTATCCGGAAGGTACCGCCTGCGTCGATTTGGAATACTGGACGACTATCCCCGCTACCTTACGCGGCTATGAAGTCTATTCTTCTCCTACGGCAGTAGGCGCTTCGCTCCGCAATGCAGCAATTACCTTTACCGTACCGGCAGACGGCTATTACCAAGTAAACATGTCGGTATTGCGAGAAGATAATATCCGTACCGACCCGATGACGATTTTTCAGCGTTACCGATACAATGGAACGAATACAGTTCCCGATGTATGCCGTATCAATCAGTCGTTTACTTACGGAGCCGGAGGCGAAGTAGATACTCCGCCTGTCGCTCCTGAAAATCCGGCGGTAGGCACGGTGCGTTATGCGGCGCAAACGCCGGCGTCGAAAACGTTCTTTATTTATGCCAAAGCCGGCGATAAAATTTCATTCGAAGCAGACGCACGCAGTACCAATAATCCCGAAACAGTTGTCCGTGGCGCTTGGGCGCGTACCAAATGGACCAATCTGGCTTTGACCGTAACCACCGAAGCGGCAGCCAAAGCAGATGCGGCGAAATTTGTTGATCCGTATGCCGACGATCCGGACGCTTTTACGGAATTAAACGCCTTGTTGGATCAGGCAGAAGAATTGATACAGAACCACAACTCAAATGCGTATCCCCTTTCGGCTCTAATGGCTTTGCAAACGGTGTTCGAAAGCATCGACAACGTTTACGACAATATTCATGCAATGGAAATACCCGGATTTGTAGCACAGATTAAAACCGCTATCGACAATTATCTGGCTTCGGCTTTAGGATTAAAAGTCCGATACAATTTCGAAACGGTAAACGATAAAGTCGTCGCCGATGCTTCCGGTTCGGGATACGATGGAACCTTATTCAACGAAGCCTCAATTTTGAATATCGGGAAATACAACGTACTGAGTTTGGGCAGCGGTACCGGTTATTTGGAAATGAACGCCACGCTGGGAAATGTGATTAGCGGGATGGAAAACTATACGGTTTCCGCTTATTACCGCGTCAATGCCGATGAAGCTTTGAGCGGAAACGGTAATTTCTTGTGGGCGTTTTCTACTCAAGCAGCGAATAGCGCCGCCGGAGGACAATACATTTACTATCGAATGAGTAATCAAAAACACGTCATCTCTACGGCCGGTTGGAACAACGAAAAAGCCATCCTGTTAGACGCCGCTCCGCAAAAAGGAGCCTGGCAGCACGTGCTTTACCGTCAAACCGGCACCAAAGGCGAATTGTTCATCAACGGAACAAAAGTATTGGAAAGCCTCGACGACAATCCGCTTCCGCAACCGATCACCGCGATTACCACCGCTACGCCCTACAACTGGATTGGACGCCCCCCTTTCAGTGGAGATAATTACCTGAAAAATACAATGGTATATGATTTCCGGCTCTATAACCAAGCAATAACCGCAGAAGAAATCACCGAATTATCCGCTTTGACGGCTGATTTGGATAACGAACTGAACTTCGGTACACAAGGCGACTTCTCCCAATTAACCGCATTGATTAGCGAATACAACGCCTTCCTGACCACGGTCAGCATCGGCGAAGGAGTAGGACAATACCTTCAAATCAATAAAGAAGAATTTGAAGACGCTATTGCTGTCGCACAAACCTTTGTCAACGCCAATGTTGGTTCGCAATATCTGGTAGATGCTCAGATTAAAACCCTGAAAGCCGCTTACGAAACATTTACGGCTACTGTCGGCTTCGTCATGGTACATCCTGCCGATGCCGGTGAAACGGAATATCCGTTCGAATCGGGACAGTATTACATCGAAGTCGGCAATTACTATTTGACGATGCCCGAAGACGGCAAAGTCAATACTTATTTGCAATTGCGTCCCTACATCAACAACGACGACAAAGTACACAACAACCAAGTCTGGAACATCCAATACAATCCGACTTGGTCAGATTTGACGCTCGACCCGCCGCGTGCGCTCTACTCCTTTGTTTCCGACAAAACCGTTTGGGAAGAAGACGGCGCTTGGCACATGGACGAAATCGGTCGCATGAAAGAAGGAAATACCGAAATTACACAATCGGAAACCGGTTCCAACTGGGATTGGCGCGAACACAAGATTTATTTCAACGGCACGGCTTACGCCTTGGTGAACAATCACAACAGCAAAGCCCTCGTATTTGCCAATGAAACCGAAAACGAACAGGCGCAATCGCTAAACGACAAGAAATTCAATTTCCGTTTTCGTAGCATCGACGATGTAGTTGCCAACCCGAAACAACCGAACGCCATCCAAACGCCGGCAAGCGCTAACAAAGCGAAAATATACGGCGGATGGAACGAAATCGTAGTATCGGGCGCAAGCGATAGAATTGCGGTCTATGACATTTCCGGTCGTCTGATTAAAAACGTGAAAGCGAACGGCATTGAAAACAGGATTCCGGTTGCCGCCGGCCTCTACATCGTGAAAACCGAAGCGAAGACTGCCAAAGTCATCGTGCGCTGAAATGTAAAAGTTTCTTTTGTTGGGGCGAGGTTCTACCTCGCCCTTTTTATTTGGAATATATGATATAGAAAAAAACCGTATCTTTCTTCTATGAATTCAACCTTATTATCCCCATCAGAAGCCAGCAATCGTTGCCGGAGTTTGATATATCGCACAATATCCCTTCCCCGCACAAGCAGGGATGGCGTAAAAATGCCTTAAAATATGCGAGTTTCTTCTGCGAGTTTGGCTTTTCGTTTTACTGAAAAACATTAACTCAGGTCTGTGTTCTTAACGTCTTGTTTGACAAGACTCTAACATTGGTCGATTTGCAAACGGGGTCTAAAGCCA
>JAISNS010000140.1 GCA_031276105.1 Dysgonamonadaceae bacterium | reverse complement strand
GTAATTTCGGTAGAAGGGGTTCCCGGATAAGAATATACGCCCGATAAACCGGCGTCAATGGCCGCTTGGGCAATGGCTTCGTCGCCTAACAATAGTTGTTTTTTCATTTATTAATCAATTATTAATTACTGCAAAGATAGTATTAAATGACGAGTAAACAAGTAAACGAGTAAACGAGTAAACAAGGGCGCGAAGTACCAATGCTATCTTTAACTTGAACTGTCGCCTCTCTCTTCCCATCATCCGGAATTGTAACAAAAATTTTACTTCTTTGTTGATGTTTTGTAACATGCCGGGTGTTTCTTTGTGCTTTGAAATTAAAAAATACATATTTTTATTAAACACTTAAAACACATGGTATGACAAAAATTATTTTTAAACTGTTCTTTTGCTGTCTGTTTCTATCCTTCTGGGAAAATGCAGACGCACAATCTCCGACGGTTAAAGGAAAGATAACCGATTTGAACGGAGAATTACCCGGAGTGAACATCCGCCTGAAAGGAAGTTCTACCGCTACGACCAGCGACATTGACGGCTATTATTCCATTACGGCGCCCGGAACCGATGCTACGCTGGTCTTCTCTTTCATCGGTTATGCGACACAGGAAATTACCGTAGCTAACCGCAGCATTATTGATGTAGTAATGCAGGAAGACGTTAGAGCCATTAACGAAGTGGTCGTAACAGGCTACGGTTCTGCTGCGCGAAAAGCCGATTTATCCGCTTCTATCGGCGTTGTTGAGCGTGTGGAAACGTTGAAAAACCGTCCGGTAGCGGGCGTTACCGAAATGCTGCAAGGACAAATACCCGGCGTAACGGTGCGGAATAACGGCGGAGACCCGGCGTCGGGGCCTTCCATTACCATTCGCGGACAAGGCTCAAAAGCCGGCGAAAGCCCGTTGTGGGTGGTTGACGGCGTGCCCGGTGCGCCGGTCAGTCTCGATGAAATTGAGACGATGGTTGTCCTGAAAGATGCGGCTTCGGCAGCTATTTACGGGGCGTATTCCGGATCGGCCGGCGTTATCCTGATAACGACTAAAAAAGCCAAAGCCGGCGCGCCTTCCATCAGCTATGAAGGTAGCTATGGCCTTTCACAACTGAGTAATATGCCGCAATCGCTGACGATTGAAGAAGAAAGACAGGTCAGGAAAACGGCGCTGGATGCAATCGGCTCTCCGCTTCCCGATGGCTGGGACGTGACGAAAAACCCTTACATCGGTCAAACGAGAACCGACTGGATAGATGAAATTACCCGAACTGCGCCTTTCCAAAGGCATCATGTGACGTTATCTTCCGGTACCGATCTGTTTGCTAACCGCTTAAGCTTACAGTATACGGATAATCAGGGCACGCTGATGGGAACTTACAATAAGAGCCTGAACCTGCGCTACGATGCTTCGTACCGGATAAGCAAGTATGTCCGTGTTCGGGAAGATTTCTTCTGGAATACGTGGAACTCCCGTGGAACCGATACGGAGAGCGGATATAGCGGCGCTATCCTGTCGGCGCTGCTGATGCCGAGAAACGCCGAAGCGTATTACAGCGACGGTACTTACGGCGGTACGGCGCCCAAAGACCCGGACTATATTGCCCGGTACGGAAATAATTTCGCAGACATACACGGCGACGTGATTAATCCGCTTCGGTCATTGACGGCCGCCAACCAATATAACCGGCCTTCTGCCGTTCATTCTTCCACGTTTCTTGAAATTACAGATCCGCTTCCCGGATTGAAATTTACCGGACGCTTTACGTATCGACTGGAAAACAATTTCAACAGGAATTTCAGTTATCAACGTCCCGAACCGGGCAAGCCTATGCTCACCAATACGCTTAACTACTCGGCAGCCCGCCATACCCGATGGGAAGTAGAAAATACCCTCAACTATGACCGCCGGTTCGGAGACCATCAGATAGGGGCGCTTATTTCCGGCACGGCCAACGAGCAACGGGGAAGAAATTTTGGCGTTTCCGCTCAATCGTTTATAAGTGAAGAAGAAATTTACCAGTACCTGAACTATGCCGGCGCTTATCTTAACCCCACAGATGAGTATGTCAACCCCGACAACAACGTGTCGGTAGTGGGCAGGCTATCATACAGTTGGAACAACCGCTATTTTGCCACGGCATCCTACCGGCGCGACTATGCCGGCCGGCTGCCCAAAGACAAGAAATATGGAGACTTTCCCGCCCTGACTGCCGCATGGAAAATATCGGAAGAGCCGTTTGTGCCTAAAACAGACGCTCTTACTTTACTTAAAATCAGGGCAAGCTGGGGAAGAATCGGTAATCTCGGTTCGATTGGCTATACTTACGGAAATCCGACATTGGCTACCAATACGTCGGGCGACGTAGGTGGTCAGATAGGAGTTACGAATCCGCTGATAGCAAATATGATATATAACAGCACGGCGTTTAATCCGTATTTAACATGGGAAACATCCGAACAAACCGACTTGGGACTGGATGCCGAATTGCTGAATGGACGTTTGTCTTTGTCGGCCGATTATTTTCTGAAGAAAACATACAACCTCATTAAAACACAAGACTCCGGGTGGCCTTCCTATATTGGCCTGTCTGCCAAGATGATTAATGAAGGAGAAATACAAAACAGCGGACTGGAACTGGTAGTGGGATGGCAGGACAGAATCGGCGATTGGAGCTATTTTGTCAACGCCAACTTAGCCACGCTGAAAAATACTATACAGGATATAGGCCCCGCCGATCCGGGTACCGGTGAAAAACCGGTGTGGAGATGGGATAATTCATTCAGAGGAACTTTGCAGCCATTCCGGTCGAGGGAAGGCGATCCTCTCTATTCGTACTGGCTGATACGGAACGGCGGATTGTTTCAATCCGACGCCGAAGCAGCGGCCTATGTCGATAAGGAGGGAAAGCGGATTCAACCCGATGCAAAAGCCGGAGACTTAAAGTTTATCGACCAAAACGGAGACGGGAAAATCAATGATGAAGACCGGGTGTATATGGGCGCTTATTTCCCCAAAACGACGTATGCGCTTACCGCAGGTTTTACTTACAGGAAGTTGGCGTTTAGCTTTATGCTTCAGGGAGTCGGCGGAGCGAAAGCATTCAACGCACAGAAATTTATCATGCTGAACGAGTCGGTGGGGAATTTTAACCGCGACAACCGGATTTTGAACGCATGGCCTAACAGCAATGATATTCCGCGTATTGCAGCCAATGACCCCAACGGTAATTTCGGCACGAATTCCGACTGGTACCTGGAAGACGCCTCGTACTTGAGAATTAAAAACGTTACTGTTTCGTACGATTTCAGCGATTTACTGCATAAGGTATCACCGCTGTTGCAAAACAGAAAGAGCGCTTTGTCTGCCCATATCAGCATGGATAACTTGCATACCTTCACCCGGTACACGGGGATGGACCCCGAAGTCGGCGGAATCGGCATGGACGGCGGACGGTATCCGGTGCCGAGAGTCTTTTCCATGGGCATAAAGCTCAGCTACTAATTAATCAACTTATTCAAACATAAATAAATAAATAAAAAGAAAGATGAAACCGTATATTATTATATTATCAATGCTTATGGGTGTGCTGACGTCGTGCAATGAGTTTCTTGACGTAACTCCCGAACAAAAACCGAGCGAAGGCACTTTTTTCGCTACCGATAAAGATGCTACCGACGCCATTGATGCCTGTTACTGGCTTTTCAGTCTGGAGGATCTTTTCGGACGCAACCTTTTCTGGGAACAGGTAGGCGGTGACGACATTACTTATGGAACTACCCGCAGCGGCAATTACGACAACCTCTACAATTTTTCCTACACCGGCAGCGAAGGCCAGCTAACGACTCCATGGCGTTTGTTCAACTCCTATCTTTCCCGGGCAAACTGGGTGATTTACCATTTGCTGAAGAAAAGCGAACTTACCCCGGTCGAAAAAAACCGATTGGGAGAAGCGTATTTTATGCGCGCCTTCTGTCATTTTTACCTCGCCTACCGGCACGGACGCGCCGATCAGGGCGTGCCGTTCGACCGTTATGAAGACTATTCGCCGTATGAATATCAAATTCCCGAACAGCGCGCTACCGTGATGGATAACTACGCACTGATCATCGAAGATTTGAAAGAAGCTGAGGCGCGTCTGCCTTTCTTTGAAGAATACGGCGAAGACGACTACGGACGCGCGCATAAAGCCGCTGCATGGGGATATATGGTAAAGGTTTACGCTTACTGGGCGCAGCACGATGCCTCCAAGTGGGCGTTGATTCCGCCATTAGTCGACAAAATCGAAACGGAAGGACACCGGGGACTGTTGACAAACTGTGCGGATGTGTTCACCATTGCCAACAACTGGTCGAAAGAATACATCTGGTCGGTCAATTCGTCCGGTCATAATTTCGCCGGCAGCATATTTCCCGGCGTTCTCCTCGAAAACAAAGCATGGGGACTGTATAACGGCTGGGGAAGCCTGAAACCCACGCTGGGGCTTTATGAAGAATATGACGCAAACGACTTGCGCCGCGGCGTTACCCTGCTGGCATTTGGCGACGAATTGGTCCTCTTTGGCGAAACCCGCCGTTATGCCTCCGGCTCCGACATTGCCGTAGGCTTTCAGGTAGCCAAATACATGGAACCTTACGCCTATGGCACAGTGGAAGACGGCGTTGGCGTGTCGGATAAAATATCGACCAACGGCGACCGGCCTACCACCGACCTGAATGTGCCGATTATGCGCCATGCCGAAATGGTGCTGTTCAAAGCCGAAGCGTTAATTATGAACGGACAGGGAGGCCCGGCGGCTACCGAATTGAACCGCTTAACTTCGCGGGCAGGCTTGGGGAACAAATATACCGACGCTACGCTGGATGATTTGAAGCATGAACGCCGTTGCGAACTGGCCTGCGAATTTACCGACCGCTTCATGGATTTGAAAAGGTGGAAAGAGTGGACGAAACTGAATCTTCCCCACCGGGGACGGCGACACGACGACAGAGATAATCCCAATTCACCGTACACGGACTATAATATACGTCCGGCAAGAAACTTCAACCCGGCTACCGACATTGTATTTCCCTACAATCCGGACGACGTGGTCAAAGCAAACGGAAAACTGAAACAAAACCCGATGGATTGACTGTTTTGAGTCAAAGGGTACGGTACACCCGCAGTCTCCTTCCGGTGCGACCGGAAGGAGGCTACAGGTCGCACCGGAAGGAGACTACAGGTTGCACCGGAAGGAGACTACGGGTTTCTATAAATTATATGTACCTTTGTGGCGCATTGCTCATATTTTAAAATTAAACAGATGAAAGCAAATATTCAAATTTTTGAGAAAAAGAAAGTCCGTACCGCTTGGAATGAGGAAACGGAAGAATGGTACTTTGCAATAGTGGATGTAATTGCCATACTGACCGAGAGTCCCAATCCGCGTAAATATTGGAGTGTACTGAAAAACAGACTCAAGCAGGAAGGGAGCGAGTTGACTACAAATTGTAGTCAACTGAAATTAATGGCTGCTGATGGGAAAAAATATTTAACTGATGTCGCTACTACCGAGCAACTTTTCCGCCTTATCCAGTCTATCCCATCGCCCAAGGCCGAGCCATTTAAACAATGGATGGCACAAATCGCCAAAGAACGTCTGGAACAGATTCAGGACCCGGAACTTTCTATTGAGCAAGCCATGACAGACTATAAACGGCTGGGCTATTCCGACAACTGGATTAACCAACGACTGAAAAGTATCGAAATCCGTAAAGAACTGACCGATGAATGGAAATCAAAAGGCTTGCAGGAAGGCGTTCAATTTGCTACGTTGACCGACATTATTTATAAAACCTGGGCAAACAAAACCGCCAAAGAATATAAACAGTTCAAAAATCTGAAGAAAGAAAACCTGCGCGACAATATGACCAACACCGAGCTGGTATTGAGTATGCTCGCAGAACTGTCTACCAAACAGATTTCGGAAACAAGTAACCCCGAGTCTTTTGATGAACATTCGCAAGTGGCCAAGCAAGGCGGAGAAGTGGCGCTGAATGCACGCATGGAACTGGAAGCAAAAACAGGCAAAAAAGTAATCTCTCCCATGAATGCCAAACAAGGCATTTTGTTGAACAAAAACACCGAAGAAGAACAAGCATGAAAGCAACTGTTCAAGCCTTTACCTTCCTGTTTCTCCTGTTGCTGCCGACAACCGCGATCAGACTTTCCGCGCAGAACGTCAAGATACATTCCCACAACGATTACCGGCAAATAGCCCCTTTCTATCTGGCCTATTCCCAAGAGGCAGCCTCGATTGAAGTTGACCTGTTTGCCGTCGAAAATCCCGATACCCTGCTGGTTGCCCACGATACAACCGACTTGCTCCGGCCGCTTTCGTTCGACGAAGCCTATATAAAACCGCTGGTCGCCCTGTTTAAACAAAACGAAGGCCGGGCATGGAAAAATGCCGCAAAAACACTAACGCTATTAGTCGACCTGAAAACGCCCGCAGAGCCGGCATTAAGCCGGGTCGTTGCCCTGCTGAAACGCTATCCCGAAGTATTCGACCCATCGCTAAACCCGCTGGCCGTCCGCACCGTGATTAGCGGCAACCTCCCGCCCGCAGAAACTTGGGAGAATTATCCGGACATCGTTTCCTTCGACGGATCAAACACCGCCTATACCCCCAAACAGTTGGAACGCATCGCAATGATAAGCCTCAATTTCGGCAACTACTCCCGCTGGAACGGAAAAGGCCGGATGAAAACCGATGAAAACCGCCATCTGGTCGCCGCAATCGAACAAGTACACGCACTCGGCAAACCGATCCGCTTCTGGGGAACGCCCGACGGCATCACCGCATGGAACACGTTTTACACGCTGGGCGTGGATTACATCAACACCGACTCGCCAGAAGCCTGCGCCGCCTTCTTCCGCAATTTCCACCGGAAAAATTACATGCTGACAGCGGCAACAACCCAACTCCCAATCGACGACACTGCCCGCGCTAAACGATTGGATAAAGCAACCGCCGCCTTTCAAGGCTTCCACAGCAAAGATTTGCAACTGTCGGAACGAATAACCGTCTATCAACCAACCTATCGCAACGACGGCGCCGCAAAAAAAATAAAAAACATCATCCTCCTCATCGGCGACGGCATGGGACTGGCACAGGTGTGCGTTGCCGACGCCGTCAACCACGGACTGTCGATGCTGAAACTGAAACACATCGGCCTGCAACGCACCCAAGCCGAAGACGCCTACACCACCGACTCGGCCGGAGCCGGCAGCAGCTTAGCCTCCGGACGTAAAAATAAAAACCGACACATCTGCATGAGCGACGCCGGCGAAATCTATCCCTCGCTGACCGACATTTTCCACCAAAACGGCTATGCCTGCGGCGTCGTTACCTTGGGCAACCTCGCCGACGCAACGCCCGCCGCCTTCTACGGACATGCCACAGAACGGGACAATTCCGACGAAATAACCGCCTGCCTCCTCGACGGAAAACTGACGCTCCTCGCCGGAAGCGGAATGAACAACCTGACGCAGCGAAACGACGGCCTCAATCTCATAAAAGCCTTAACGACCGACGCTAACTACTCCCTGCAAACATCAGCCGACAGCATCAACCGGACAAACGGGAAAGTCATCTGCGTGGACGAACGAATGGCCAAAGCCGCCACGCCCGAAACACTCCCCCTGCTGGCCAACGTTGCCCGCGAAGCAATCCGAAAACTGTCGTCCGAAAAAGCCAAAGGCTTTTTCCTGATGATCGAAGGCGCCAAAATCGACTATGCCGGTCACGCCAATTCCCTCCCCGGCTCAATACTCGAAACCCTGAGCTTTGACCTTGCAGTGGCCGAAGCCCTGAAATTTGCCGACAGCAACGGCGAAACGCTTGTCCTCATCACCGGCGACCACGAAACCGGCGGACTTACACCGATCGACGGAAACAGCGCAAAAGGCCTTATCACCGCTCAATACACGACCGATGACCACACACCCATCCTGCTGCCGGTTTATAGCTACGGCCCCCATGCCGGAAAATTCGGCGGCGTATATGAAAACACCCAAATCTTCCATATCATAAAAGAAATCACAGGTTTAAATCAATCAAACACAAAATAGAATGAAAAAAGCCATTTATTGTATCTCGCTATTGCTACTGTCCGGCCTGTTTGCCTGTAGCCCAAAGTTGCTTCCCCTGAATGTAATGACATTCAATATCCGTTACGACAATCCCGGTGACAGCCAAAACGGTTGGCAGTACCGGAAAGATGTCGCCGCCGAAATCATTCGGGAATACGACGTCGATTTGCTGGGCACGCAAGAAGTATTAGCCAACCAGTTCAACGACCTGAAAGAACGGTTGCCCCACTACGCCGCCATTGGCGTCGGTCGCGCCGACGGCAAAGAAGCCGGCGAATACAGCGCCATCTTTTACAAGAAAGACCGGTTCGACGAAGAACAGTCGGGCGTCTTCTGGCTGAGCGAAACGCCCGAAGTCGCCGGCTCAAAAGGTTGGGACGGCGCTTGCGAGCGGATAGCGACATGGGCGATACTGAAAGAAAAAAATACCGGCAAGCGACTCTTTTTCATCAATACCCATTTAGACCATATTGGTCAAATTGCGCGGCGCGAAAGCGTCAAACTCTTGCTGGAACGCACACAAGCGGCGAGCGAAGGATTGCCCGTCGTCATCACCGGCGACTTCAACGCGCCGCCCGAATCGAACGTCATTCAACAAATCCTCAGCGGCGGGAAATTCTTCGACGCCCGTCGAATCGCCCCATCGGCGCCGGAAAACGCAGGAACGTTTCACGGCTTCGGCGAAGTCCCGGTCGAAAAAAGGAACATCATCGACTATGTGTTTGTAAGCGGCAATGTTGCCGTAAATACATACTTGGTTGTGCCGGAAAAACGGGGAAATATTTACCTGTCCGATCATGCGCCGGTTTTCGCAAAGATAAAAATGAAATGAAAGCCCGGCGGATAGCTTGAATATCAAAGCCTTA
>JAISNS010000089.1 GCA_031276105.1 Dysgonamonadaceae bacterium | reverse complement strand
AGGAATGTAATGTTCGATTCCTTCTTTTTCCAAATAATTCTTGATTTTCTTTTCCGTCCGGTAGCGAACTTTCGCCGCGTACCAATAGACAAAGCGTTGCTTCATGACTTTTTATTTTAAAGTCACCGGTAAATAAAAAAGCCCCGCCGAATTTTCTTAAACAGAAAATTCAGCGGAGCAAAGTCCTTTTAAACGGGCAAAAACTACCTGAATTGACAGATAGCTTTTCTTGCTTATTTAAAAATAAAGTATTATATTTCGCGCGTGTGTGCGCGCATTTTAAACTAAGGAATAGACCTGACTCTCTCTCTAATAAAATAGAGCTAACTTCCAAACTTTGGAAGTTAAAAAGATTAAAATCGAAAAAACTTTCTGAGATTGATGTCATTATTTATCTATTCATTATTAATTGCGGCGCAAAGATAGGATAAATTTTTTTATTACACAAAAATATCATGGAATAATCGCCGGAATATGTATAATTTTTTCGATAGTTGTTTCAATTCAAGGAATTTCGTCAATAAAAAAAACCGAAATACGCAAAATTCAGGAATAAGCAGTTATCTTGGACTGAACTCCATTCCTCAGAATATCCGGAAAATTTGTTTATCTACATAAAAAACCTCCCAAAAATCAGTGATTTTCGGGAGGTTGATTTTGTAGCGCCACCAAGACTATATTTTGAAATTAAAGGCACAAGGCATCGAAAAAAGCGCTTTGCTGCCGGCAATCTCTTTTCTGTACAATTTTCTTATTCGGCAAAAGTCACTTTATCCAACCGGTTCCAGGCGCCGCGCGTAAAATCGGGAATCCGAACCGGCATCGAATTGTTATCCAGCGATATCTCGCTCAATGGAATAATCGAACACCATTCGGCTAAATCGTAAACGTCCATATCTAAGGGTAAACCCTTTTGGAGGCAATAAATCAGGCGGTAGTCCATGATAAAATCCATTCCGCCATGTCCGCCAACCGTTTTAGCTTTTTCTTCTATATCTTTAACAATCGGATGTTTATACTTTTCCATCAACGCCTCTTTTACTTCTTGGGGAAGGAACGAGTGAGCGGTCAGGTTCTGATAATCTCCGGCTACTTCCGGATCAATTTCGGATTGATCCAGGGCGTAACCCGATACCGGATATTTGTTGGCAAAACCGGCAGTTCCGGTCAGTTGGAACATCCGGCTATACGGACGGGGCGAAGTAACATTGTGCTCAATCAGGATTGATTTTCCCTTTTCGGTACGAATCAAGGTGCAAGTATGATCGCCATTGCGGAAATCCGTCACTTCTTCGCCTCTTTTTTCTTTGAGGAAGGCCGGATTACCAATGGCTTTCGTATCTACCGAAACCAGAAAATTCAATTTATCGCCCCTGTGAATATTCATCGCCATGCAAACCGGGCCTATCCCGTGTGTGGGATATACATCGCCCCGGTGCGTCCGGTTATAGTCCATCCGCCAATCGTTCCAATACTGATCCCAATAAGGCTGCAAACCGTGGATATACGCGCCTTCGCCATGAATTATTTCACCCAGCAAGCCCTGTTGTACCATATTCAGGGTGGTCAATTCGAAGAAATCATAAACGCAATTTTCCAGTTGGATACAATGTTTCCGGGTTTGTTCCGAAGTATTGATCAGCGCCCATATATCGTCCATCGTCAAGGCCGAAGGCACCTCAATAGCCACATGTTTCCCGTCTTTCATTGCTTGAATGCCGATAGGTACATGGTGTTTCCAGTCGGTGGCGACATATACCAAATCGACGTCGGGCAAAGCCGTCGCTTGGCGCCAAATTTCTTCATCGCCGTAAAATTCCTTCGCCTTCGGCAAACCTTTACTTTCCAGCATTTTATTCACTTTCTTCACATTTTCTTCCAGCAGATCGCAAAGAGCGACAATTTCTACGCCGTCAATGTGAGTCATTCGTTCTACGGCGCCAGGCCCCCGCATACCTAAACCGATAAAGGCTACACGCACCGTCGGAAGCGGATCGCAACGAAGTCCTAATACATCTGTTTGTCCGGCCGGTCGAGGCGGCGCAGGAGTTTCAATAAATTGAGCTAACGCTTCCTTTTTACAACTCCATGATAAAGTAATCGCAACGAAAAATACAAATAGAAACCAATTGTGTTTCATAAGGATATAAATTTAAAAGATTATAATAAATAAAAAAGCTACCCTCGTTTTTTCAGGGTAACTTCTTTGTAAATAGAATTTTATTAATATTTAATTTTCAAATCATCCAGTACGGCTTTGGCGCCCGCATTGGCCGGATCGATTTCCAAAATTTTCTTGTAATATTCACCCGCTTTCGCTTTGTCTTTTTGTACATAATAGTATGATCCGAGATAACGGTAAGCTTCCAAAAGATCATTATTCCGCGCTCCGTCTTCATTTTTAGTCAACATTATTCCTATGGCTTCTTCGTAATAAGGCAGGGCTATTCCCTTGACTTTTTCGGTACGTGCTTGCTCTACGGCATCCAAAACCGAATGAATCCGCGCCCGGTACAAATAACCCAAAAAAGATTCCGGTCGCAGGCGAATCACTTCCGTAAATGCATAGTTCCCTTTTTCGATGTAAAAGTTTAATTGCACGGAATCCATGGCTTGTTCTTCCGGCGTCTTTTGTTTATTGTTCAAATATTCGGGAGAAACATACTTTACAGCAGCAGTATAACTATATTCGCCCAATGCGAAATAATCGACAGCGGAAGGCGATTCTTCTGTTGCCAGAAACTTTTCATACATTTTTATTGCTTCCGGGTAATTGTCGATGGCGAGGTAAGCGCTTGCGGTTTCCTTGTAAATTTGCTTGTAAACTTCCGGTTTGATGTTTTTGAGTTCCGATGCTTTGGTAAAACAGGTAATGGCCTGTTCATACTCTTTTTCTTTTACCAAAGAGCGGGCTAACGTCAGATAATCCAGATAAATATGATCCGCTTCGGGAGTCGTTTGCAAGAAATTCTTCAATTGTTCTGCCGACAGGGCATAGTTTTCCAATTTGAAGTTATTGTAAGCCTGTAAGCGATATAGAACCGGGTTCGCCTTTTGTTTCAACAACAAGCCAATTTCCTGTAAGGATTGCTCATATTGTTCGGTGAAATACAACAGCCGGGCGTGTCGCTCGTGGTATAGTTGTGGGACGCCCGGAATGGAGATAAACTTCTCATAAGCGTTCAGCGCTTTCGTATAGTTTACATTCATTTCGTCCACGCTGCTCAAATCGTAGAGATCGCCGATTTCCGCATAAGCAGGAATATAATTTGGGTCTATTTCCACTAATTGATTCAGGTAATTAGACGCTTGCGCCTGATTGATCGTTTTATATACGCGGGCTAATTTCAAATAAGCCACTTTATAATTCCGGTCAAAAGTAGTTGCATTTTCGTAGCGGGCGCAAGCTTCTCCTATCTTGTTCTCTTGCGCCAGCATATCTCCTTCGGCGACATAAATTCCCGGATAATTTTTATTGATCTTCCGTGCCTTGTCCAAGGCTTCTTCCGCTTCGGGATACAGCCGGGCTGCGATATAAACCTCGGCAATAGTTGTTTGTGCCGAAGCATCTTTTTTCGCTATTTTCTTGGCGAAATCGTTGGCTTTCTTGAATAAATTTTCCGCTTCTTTTTTGTTTCCTCCTTCCAGAAGGATTTTACCTTGACCGATATATCCGAAAGGATAATTCGGATCGGTTGCGACGGACTTGTCATAGTAATAAGAAGCCGAATCTTTTTGTTGTAAATCGTAATAGATCTGCCCCAGATAGTAATAATTTTCTGCCTGTTCGGTTGCAGATTGATTGGTCTGTCCCACAAAGAAAATTTTAGCCGCATTGTGCAATCCGGCTCTGTAAAGATCAATTCCTCTTTCATTGCTGTCGGCAAAGACGCCTGTAACACAGGATAAAAGGATAGCTGCTAAAAGTATTTTCCTACTATTTCTCTTCATTTTTTATATGATTTTATATTTGTTATTTTGGATATTCATCTTTGATAATTACCTGTATGTTTTGTGGATCGGTAACAGGCAACAAGCCTGATTTTAATATGATTTTTTGCCCTATTTCATTGGCTAAGAAAATACTTAGCCCCGACGATAATCCGCTTTTGGGATCGGAGAGTAATACATAAACCGGCCTCCACAAAGGATAATCTTCTTGCATAATATCTCCGGCATAAGGCAGATAACTGTTTTCTACGGTTGCAACCGTATCTCTGCTTATTCGCATCAGGCGGATTTTATCCCTGTAAGCAAGGTGAGTGGAAGCGGTTTCGTCGCTGATTGTGTTAAAGCCGATAATACCTAAAGCGTTCGGCATTTGAGCGGTTTTTTCCATCACTTCCAATGGATTATTTAGCGCATATAAATGAGGGGAAAACGTTTTTCCGTCCGAAATTGAATCTACCATATATCGTAATATGCCGGATTCTTTACTGTCGAATAAGATACGAATGGTTCCTCCGGTCGATTTCGGATTGATTTGCGACCATTCGGTAATTTCACCGGACAGGATTTTCCTCAAAACAGGCAACGATAAAAGGGAGTCGCTGTTTGAAGGGTGTATAATTAGTGCAACCCCATCGAAAGCAATTAAATGCTTTTTAGGCTGCATGGAATTTCGAATAAGATCGTCTCGCTCTTTGACATTCAAGTCCCTTGTTGTCAAAACAAAGCGCACCGAATCGGAGATTAACAAACGGATAGCTTCGGTTTCATTTGTATAGATCGGAAGAATCACTGCTTTCGGATTATGTGCTTCAAATACACGTATTTCCGCATCCATTAATGTTTTAAAATTTTCGTCGCAGGCAATCCGGATGAGTCCCGAACTGAAAGTATCTTCCCATCCGTCGTTTTTCTCCTTTTTTTTACAGGAACCCAACGCGAGGAAAAGACCGATCAACAACACGAAACAACTTGCTCTTTGTATTTGTAAATGAGAAGTATATGATGTTTGACGAGAAACTGTTTGCATTTTATTTCAGTTATTTATATCCGATCGTTTTCTAATTTCCTTCATTTCTGCCTTCCTCATTATTCGTGCAAAACGAGAAATCTATTTCTAAATCGTAAACAAGTACGGCTTATTAGTAGATTTCTCGCTTCACTTGAATATTAAAGGGAGAAGCCGGCATTAAATCAATTTTTTTACTGCCCTGTAAATCCTGAAAATTCCATAAAGTCCCAAAATTGCGCCTAATACAATTTTTATGGAATGAATATCCGGTCCGCTGATTTTCATTAAAGCGACATCGAATAAAGATGTAAATAAAAATATCACACCGAACACCAGATACAAGACAGCCATTGCAGCTTCAAATATGAAAAGCGCGATACTCCGGCCATCTGTTTGTTTTAATTTTCCAATCATTACGGACAATGTTTGTTTTTGATGATTACTTAGTAATTTTAAACAACACCGGTAACGTATAATATACCGATACTGTTTGTCCATTTTGTTTACCCGGATTCCATTTCGGCATGTTTTTAATCACGCGTACCGCTTCTCTATCGCAAGAGGGGTCTAACGAACGCTGAATTTCCACACTACTTACCGAACCATCTGCTCCTACAACAAACCGCAGGATTACTCGTCCTTCAATTCCTTGTTCAAGAGCAATCAAGGGGTATTTAATGTTTGTATTCAACCATTTCATCAACTCTTTCTCTCCTCCGGGAAATTGAGGCGGCTGCTCCACGAAATCATACGGTTTCTCAGTTCCTGTTCCCGACCCTGTTCCGAAGATTTCGCCATGCGTTTCATCTACATGCGCGGTTCCTCCGGGAACACCTTCAACGGAAACTGTTGCAATAGCAGCATCCGTTTCGGTCAACGCTATTTGCGTCGGCAGCAAATCGTCTATTGTGATTTTTGAATCCGGAACCACAACAAAATCAACGAATTTCACCGCCGGCGCCAAAGGCGGAAGCGGCACAGGGGCTTCGAGGGAAACAATTGTTTCAATCTTTTCGGGAACTTCAATATCAATTACTTTTATTTCTTCCGTTTCAACGAAATTCTCCGACACGTGGTACGGCGTCACGGAACGAATGAATTGCGGGAGATAAACCAAAAGCAATCCCGCAACAGTAACGATAACCAAAGCTTCAATATGGCGTTTAGACGAACTTTCACGCAATTCGTAAGCGCCGTATTCCTTGTTTTTACCTTCAAAAATAAGGTCTAACCATTCTTTCGAAGTTAAATCAATACCTTTTGCCATAACTTGAAAACATTAATGGGTGATGCATTATTCACTAAACTTATTTCATTCAACGTATTTGATTGATACGATGAAGGCTCAGAGTTTTCAGGAATTCCGGCAAAATTAATCCTTAATTAATTCTGCAAACGGAACAATACAGGCAGTGTGTAATACACAAATACCGCATTACCGTTTTGCTTGCCGGGAGTCCATTTAGGCATGTTTTTCACTACGCGCACGGCTTCTTTATCACAACTTGGGTCCAAAGAACGCTGAACCTCTACTTGCCCTACCGATCCGTCGGGACTAACAACGAAACGGAGTACTACACGTCCTTGAATTCCCTGTTCCTGAGCGATTGTCGGATATTTAATATTTTCGCTCAGCCATTTCATCAATTCTTTTTCTCCTCCGGGAAATTGAGGCGGTTGTTCCACATGCGAAAATATTTCCGGTTTAGCTTCTTCCTTAACCGCCACTTTATGTTCTGCAATGTCGGCAATATCTACACCGCCTTCGCTTACTCCATGCACTGTGGCGATAGAGATATCCACTTGAGTATCCGTCAATTCCTGTTGAGTTATCATTGCATTTTCTTCCTTCATTTTTTCATCTTCGACGATTTCGGGAGGAGTAAACTGAATGGTTTCTTTCAACAGTGGAGGGGGAGGCACTTCTATTTCTTCAATTCGATTTTCTTCCGGAACGTCTTCCTCCAAGTCCAAATCGGATAAATCTATTGCGGTAACCTGTTCTACTGCTTTGGGTGCAGGCAAAACAGATTTGACAATAGACGGGAGCACGGTTGCCGTCAAGCCTACAATGGCAACGATCAATAATGCTTTCAAATGGCGGTCGGAAGATTCGTCGCGCAAGACATAAGCGCCGTAATCATGGTTTTTACCTTCAAAAACGATGGATAACCATTTTCTCGAGGTTAAATCAATGTCTTTTGCCATAATGTTTTTATTTTATAAAGATTATAAATAGCCATCATTTACCGGAAGAACCTTTCATTTCTTTGAGTTGTCCTTCGGTAAGATAGGCTTCATTGTCTGTTTTTTTGTATAATAAATGACGGTCTCCCAGAGATAAATCCATTATCGCATAAGCGCCAATGTTGCAGACCAGCATTTCATCCAAAGCGTCCACCATATTTTTATAAGTGGATTGATCGGTTGGTTTAATCATGATGGTCGGCGCAATACCTCCTACCGGTTTATTAGCTTCTTCCTGTATTTCCTTTACTTTTTGCCGGAAAGTAGAATCTGCTATTTGCGCGTGTTGCAATTGTAACTTCAACTCTTGAATTTTTTCGTATGTACCTTCATTTTTCTTCAATAAAAGTTCCCGTATGCCTTCTGCGCCGTAAGTAGATGATTTCAAAAATTCCGGATTTTCATAGGAAGCCTCCTGTATTTTCCCTTCGTAATAATAGAGTTCATTATCGGCGCCCAGTAAGAGCGTTACAGCCCTCGAATCTGCTACCTGAGTTCCTTCTTCTTCCTTTGGCTTATCTTTGGTCGGCATGTTGATATTCATCGTTTGCGGCTTTAAAAGCGTAGTACAGAACATAAAAAACGTGATCAACAGCATGTTCATATCCACCATTGGGGTGAAATCAACACGAAGCGTCTGTTTTTTCTGTTTATTTTTTCCGCCTCCATCATCATGGTCGTTCGTTTGTACTTCAGACATTTTTTATTTATTTTGTCAAGTTAAAAATACTCGCTTCATTCACTTGAAGCCGTTCTTAAATTCGTAATCAGGAGATACCGGTTTTTACGCATATCCCGTAAATCATCGATCACCTTTTTAACTACCGGATAATTGGTCGTTTTATCGGCCTTGATAGCTATCTGTATTTCAGGTAATTCGGAATTAAGCTTTCGATTTTCATCCCGTGTCCGGGTTATGTGGCTTACCCAGCGCTTAAATTCGTTATCACTTGAAATTAAACCTTTAGCGTCGGATACTTCTACGGAATCGGTAGGAATACCTACTCGTTTACTGTCGATATCCTTCATATACTTCTCTTGCTGTTCGGTGGACATGTCCAAAAAGGCGGCCATCGAACGGATCGGAACTCCAAAACTCTTTAGCCTTTGAAAGGCGGTTAATTGTTTTTCCGAGAATGCAATACCATAATCTTCTCCTAACGTTCTCAATGTTGTTTTCATCTCATTCTGGTTATCCAAACTCATGAAGATTTTCCCATTTTGATCTACCAGAATAGTCATTACGTTTGATTCCGGGACTTTGATTTCGGAAACCGAACTCGGAGTCGTCACCTGTATCGGTTCGCTTTTGACAAAGGTAGAAGTCAACATAAAGAAAGTAAGTAAAAGCACAGTAACGTCGCTCATCGCCGTCATGTCGATGAAAGTACTTTGTTTTTTTACTTTAACTTTTGCCATAATTATTCATCAATTAAACAATGAAGATAAAAAAGACAGGAAAACACTGTTTATTTTATTTTCCTTTCTTTTTTCATTCTATGATTTATGAGTTTCGGCATAGGTTTGAGTAAGAGCAAAGCCCATTTCGTCGATAGCATAAGTCATGTTATCAATTTTACCACTAAAATAAGAATAAGAAATAATCGCTAAAGCTCCGGTTGCAATACCGCTGGCCGTATTTACAAGCGCTTCGGAAATACCTACCGAAAGAGCGACGGAGTCGACGGCGCCTGCCTGTCCTAATGCCTGAAACGATTTGATCATACCTAATACGGTTCCGAACAGTCCCATCAACGTACCCAAGGTCGAGATAGTTGCGATAATCGGAAGGTTTTGTTGCATAGAAGGCAATTCCAAGGCGGTTGCTTCTTCCAATTCAGCTTTAATTTCTTCTATTTTAGCTTCTTTCGGAATGCTTTGCGTTTCCATTTCCTTGTATTTTTTTAAGCCTGCATCCACAATGGCGGCAACCGAGCCTTTTTGTTTTGCGCAGCAAGTTTCGGCTAATGAAAGATCGCCGCTTTTCAGATGGGATTTTACTGTTGCAACAAATTGGATGAGATTGCCTTTCCCTTTGGCTTTTCCTAAAGCGAAAGCGCGTTCTACGCTTAAAATGAGGACTGTTAATAAAAGAGTTAAGATAATAGGAACTACAAAACCGCCTTTGTACATGGTTCCTAATAAATTAATCGGATGATTGGCGGCAGTATTAACTCCACCCTCAAAGTTTTTGTCGGCGCCCAATACGAACAGGAAAAACGACACCGATAAAATAAAGGCAACTACGATAACTAAGAATGCCGAAATACCCCGCGATTTTTTACTTTCTCTTTTTTTACTTACTGTTTGTTCTTTTGTTTCCATAAAAATTTGTGTTCTTGTTAAATTAGATAATTTAGATAAATAATTAATTTTAGTTCTATTTTTTGACTATTGATTTGCAAATATAATGAATTTGTGGAAAAAAATACAGGAAGGTAGCTTAATAGCATTATTTTTACAGAATGTTAACATGTTTACGGCAATACTCGAAATTTTTAATAAGCCGCTTTTTATCCCTGTTAACTTCTGCGTCAATCGCTCAAACCCTTCGTTTATTTTAACCAATTCAGTATAGTTTTAATTTTGCCCCAAAGATAAGTTATTTCTGTTGTTTTTTTTCCATTTTATTTATAAAAAAAAACTAAAATGTTGGCGAAT
>JAISNS010000022.1 GCA_031276105.1 Dysgonamonadaceae bacterium | reverse complement strand
GAGCGAGCGATATGTCGCGACGTTCCAGACGTTTGATATATCGCATCAATTCGGTTTCGGAACGATAGCTGTTGAACACGCGCTGAGTGAGGAACGGCGTCGTGCGATTAAATTCCTGAGCGAAACCCGTGTATTTGATATCCAAACAACTCCTCTCCGCCTTGCCGACGCCGAAAATGGCGAGGATATCGTGAACGTCGCAGCAGTCGGTCAGTTCGTCGAAACTGATGCGGACGTGTTGCGAATCGGGATAGTAGAAATTGATTTGTCGCGATAGAGCTGCCCGCTGTATCGGCTCAATCGACGGGACTTCGACCTCTATTGTGTCGAAGAAATTGTCGGACGCGAGTTTATATCCTGCACGTTTCAAGTTGTGAGCTGCTTTGCAGGCATACTGATGTGCGTTGAGCGCAATTTGCCGGAGGCCTTCGCCGCCGTGATACACGGCGTACATTCCCGCCATCGTAGCGAGCAAAGCCTGTGCGGTACAGATGTTCGAGGTTGCTTTTTCGCGTTTGATATGCTGTTCGCGAGTTTGGAGAGCCATGCGCAGAGCCGGTTTCCCCTGTCTGTCCACCGACATTCCGATGATTCTGCCGGGCATGTTTCGTTTGAATGCGTCGCGCGTAGCCATATATCCCGCCGACGGACCACCGAATCCCAGCGGAATGCCGAAACGTTGCGCGCTTCCGACAACGACGTCGGCGCCCCATTCTCCCGGAGGCGTCAGCAGAGCAAGCGACAGCAGGTCGGCAGCTACTGTGACGAGTATTTCACGTTCGTGAGCCTTTGCGCAAAACTGCCGATAGTCGTGGATTGCGCCGTTAGCCGCGGGATACTGAACGACGACGCCAAAAACGCGGTCGTGCAATTCGTATTCGTCGAACTTTCCCGTTTCAACTGTAATTCCGAGCGGAGTAGCCCGCGTCGCAATCACTTCGCGCGTCTGCGGAAAGACGTTTTCATCGACAAACACTACGTTTTTACCGGCTTTCACCGCCGCACGCGACCTGAGTTCGAACATCATGCGCATGGCTTCGGCGGCGGCGGTCGATTCGTCGAGCAGCGAACAGTTGGCTATTTCCATTGCGGTCAGTCCGACTATCATTGTCTGAAAATTGATTAACGCCTCCAATCGTCCCTGCGAGATTTCGGCTTGATAGGGCGTATAAGAAGTGTACCACACGGGGTTTTCGAAGATATTTCGCAAAATCACCGCCGGAGTAGCGGTGCGATAAAATCCCATCCCTATAAACGAACGGAAGGTTTTGTTTTTCGATGCTATCGCCCGAATCTTTTCCAAATAAGTGGCTTCGCTCAATGGCGAATCCAAATTCAACGGTCGAGCAATACGAATATCCGAAGGAATGACTTTCCCGATTAATTCGTCCATCGACTCTGCGCCCACGGCGTTTAACATTTCGATTATTTCCTCTCTGCGAGGTCCATTATGACGGTCTATAAACTGATACATACTCAAATAATAATTTATATTCGGGCGCAAATATACTTCTATTAATTGAAAATGGATGTATGAGGTATGAAAAGATGATGAACAGGAACGCCAATCACCCAAATCACACAACTGTATATACGCACGCTCTTAACTCTTAACTCTTAGTTCTTAACTCTTTATTCCGCTACGACTTCAAACGCTATTTCTACCGAAATTTCCTTATGAAGTTTGGCTATTGCTTTGTAGGTACCGACTTCTTTTACAGGTTCTTTGATAGTAATTAATTTTCTTTCGATTTCGAAACCTTTTTTTGCCAGTTCTTCGGCGATTTGAATATTGGTAACCGAACCGAAAATTGTTCCCGTAGAACTTGTTTTTGCTCCGATAGTCAAAGAAATACCCTCTAATTTAGCGGCCATATCCTGTGCATTTGCTTTGATTTTTTCCAGTTTGTGAGCGCGTTGGCGAAGGTTTTCCGCCAGTACTTTTTTCGCTGATTCGGAAGCAATAACCGCTTTCTTTTGAGGAATCAGGTAATTTCTTCCATAACCGTTTTTAACGGTAACTACTTCATCTTTATAACCTAAGTTAACGATGTCTTCTAATAATATTACTTGCATAATGATTTCCTCCTATTAATTATTTCATCAAATCGGTTACATAAGGAAGCAGAGCCAGATGACGGGCGCGCTTCACCGCTTGAGCAATACGGTGCTGAAATTTTAACGACGTACCGGTAATACGGCGCGGCAGTATTTTTCCCTGTTCATTCAAGAATTTTTTCAGGAATTCGGGATCTTTGTAATCAATAAATTTAATACCGCTCTTTTTGAAACGACAGTACTTTTTCTTCTTAACGTCAACCGAAGGGGGAGTTAAGTAACGAATTTCGGAATTGTTGTATGCCATGATTTAGTTCTCCTTTTTAATTTCTTTAGATTTGTTTCTTCTTTTAGCTGCATAAGCTGCAAAATTCTTATCTTGACGGAAGGTCAAAAAACGAAGTACTTTCTCATCGCGACGGAATTGCGTTTCCAATTTGGCAATGGTAGTAGGGAGCGCCGTAAATTCTATCAATGTATAGAATCCGGTGGATTTCTTTTGAATTGAGTAGGCCAACTTGCGAAGCCCCCAATTCTCTTCATTCACTATCTCGGCGCCGTCGGCGACAAGAAAGTCTTTGAATTTTTCGACCGCTTCCTTCATCTGAGCATCAGACAAAACGGGAGTCAAAATGAAAACGGTTTCGTAATTGTTCATAAAAATTAAATTATTATTAATGATAAATTTGTAAATTGAGGCGCAAAGGTAATGCTTTTATTTTTTATATGCAAATGAAATTTTTATTTTTTGAAGTCCAAGTAACGCCTGATTCGTTCCAAATCGTCCGGAGTAAATTCTTCCAGCAAATTTAATTCACTGATATCGTTAATCTTCCCGTTCTTTTTCCGCATTTCTATAATGGCTTTCGCTTGATAAAAGTTGATATAAGGATGTGACTTGAGTTTATCAATCGAGGCCGAATGTACGGCAATTGTCCGAATGGAATCCTGATTCACAGTCATATAAGGAATAATCTTTACATATAATTCTTCATACATCCCGTAAACTTCCTGTAACTGTTCTATCCGGTAAAATCCGCCTAACAGGTTCCGGTATCCGGTAATCCTCCGGGCAAAGGAAGAACCGATTCCCGGCACTTTCATCAATTCGGTCGTATCGCTCCGGTTGATATCTACCACTGTACCGGGCGATAACTTTTCCATTTTGGGAGAATTATTCGTTTTAGGCGGTGCGGGGATTTGCTCCGGTGGTTGATAATACGTGCGTTTTTCCGGCGGTTTTTCCGTTTTCCGGTAAGGACGGTAAGGTTTTGAAGGGGGAGAGGCCGGATAACTCGAAACCGAAGAAGCATCCGTTTTTTTCTCTTCCGTGCCGGCAGTCGTTTGTTCGGCCGGTAATACCAAATCATCAACAGGCGGTGGTGTTTGAGGTGTAAAGAGGTATTTTCCGAAAAAAACACCTGCAACAAATACAATCAAGATAAGGATTCCGCGACGTTCTCTCTTGGAGAAGTAAAAAAAATCTTTCCATGTCATAGTGAAGGCTTTTTTTAATTGAGAATGGAGAATCAGGTTTTTATTCTCCATTCCCGTTCTTTAATTTTATAAGACGCTGTTTGTTTTGCGGACAGCTTCGGCGCTTTTCGCAAATAAAGCTTGTTCTTCCGCATCCAACCGAATATCGACAATAGACACAACTCCTTGTCGCCCAATAATTGCCGGAACGCCGATACAAATATCGTTTTGTCCGTATTCTCCTTCTAAGTAAACGCAAGAAGGAATCAAGCGTTTGTAATCGTTAACAATAGAAGCGGCTACATAAGCGCCTGCCGCTCCGGGAGCATACCAGGCCGAAGTACCGAGCAAACCGGTCAGTGTAGCTCCGCCAACCATCGTATCGGCTGCTACTTTGTCCAAAACATCGGCTGCCAAGAGTTTGGAAACCGGTATTCCGTTGTAAGTTGCCAAGCGTTTCAGCGGAATCATCGTCGTATCGCCGTGACCGCCAATCACCATGCCTTCAATTTGAAGCGGATTTGCTTTTAATGCTTGACTTAAATAGTATTTGAAACGGGAACTGTCTAAAGCGCCGCCCATACCGATCACCCGGTTTTTGGGGAGACCCGTCGCTTTCAAAGTCAGGTAAGTCATCGTATCCATCGGGTTGGAAATGATGAGGAAGACCGCATCCGGAGAATGTTTCAAACAATTGGAAACAACGCTTTTAACGATATTGGCATTGGTGCCGATCAATTCTTCGCGGGTCATGCCCGGTTTGCGGGGAATACCCGACGTGACGATAATTACATCCGAATTAGCCGTAGCGGCATAATCGTTGGTAACTCCCAGAATGTTGGTTTCAAAACCTAACGTTTGCGCCGTTTGCAACATATCAATCGCTTTTCCTTCGGCAATGCCTTCTTTCACGTCGAGCATTACTACGGTATCAGCAATCTTATTGAATGCAAGTACATTTGCACAAGTCGCGCCCACATTACCGGCGCCGACAACAGTTACTTTTGCCATAATTTGAATATTTTTTGAAAATTTACAGGTTTATCTAAAACTATCTTTTAGCGGTGCAAAATTAACAATAATCACCGGACAATCACCTGCAAATAATCATAAATTAATAATTATTAACCTTAATCTTGCTTTTCTTTTATTAACGACAACGGACGAAGAACGATGATTCCTGTATTTGTTGATATTTTGAAACAGTAATCGCTGATGGATTCCGGATTGACAATTACTTTTTTAGCTTTGGAAGAAGCATGGATGAACGTCAGGCGACCTTTGTTCCAATAGGCGATTCCCAGGTGTGAAATGTCCAGTCCGGGCGCAGAAGTAGTGAAACAGATAATATCGCCGCTTTTTATTTGCGCCGCTTTTTCATTGATTTCGTTCCGGGGAATGTAATAATAATTAGTTCGTTGATTGATCCGCTTTTCTATTTCGGCCATTATTGCCGTGTTCTGCGGATTCTTTTTCAGGGCAGGATATGCACCGGGATGGGTTGACATATAATAAACATTCGTTTTAAACCGTTTGCCGCCTAAGGCATGGGTAATGTCTTTGAGGAGGCCTTTTCCGCAATTGTCAAATATCCAGTCGCCGGTGTAATGCAGTCGTGAGGTATAGCCCCGGATAACGCCGTTGCGGTAACGGATTTTCCGCAATTCTCCGGTAAAATATTCATAGCCGGGCGATGTGTATTGTGCAGCGCGGCTTAGGGCGAGACAGTTTTCAACAAACGTCAGGCAATCTAATTCACGTAAATTAACGACTAATTCTTCTTCTTCGTTTACTTCCAAGGTAGCAGCTACATAGGGCGTGTTTAACAGCCAAAGCGCAGCTTTCACTATCAGTTCGTTAGGAGAATACGGCTCTTTTTTATCTTCCGGTAACGAAGCAAAGTATTTCCGGACAATCGCCTCTTCTTTTTTCCCCCTATTTTCATTGGTTTGGGATAAAACGACCGGCAACAGCACAGACGTCAATAAAATAAAAAGAACTGTTTTTAACATATAGGAGATGATTTTGTTTCTTTGTTTGTCGATAAATTTCTGCAAAGTTAGCATTAAATTTCCAATTCACACACAAATAGTATTTTGGGGCTAAATCTTTTTTTGAGGCGCCGGAGAAGGCTATTCGCTTTGCCCGAAAAAAGATTTATCCGAATATTTGCATAAATTGATTTATTGAATTACATTTGCAGCGGTTTTTGTAAAACAACAACAATAAATATGGCAGCTTCCGAGATTTACGGTTTATTACACATTATTAACTTCCAACGCTTTGAAGTTAACGGAATTATGAGTACACACACACACACACACACACACACACACACACACACACACACACATACACTACAGCAGGTTCAAGGCTAAAGGTAAAAGGTACAGGGGAAAGGGTACAAAGTATAAGGTGCAAGGTGCAGGAGCGGCAAAGCCGCATACCCTGTACCTTGTACCTTTTGCCTTTTGCCCCTGCACCGAGTGGTGCAGGGTGTCTGCACGGTCGCGGTGCACGAGCGTGCACGGTCACGGTGCACGAGCGTGTGCGGGGTTGCGATACGCCGTCAGGCGTACCCTGTGAATAACCCCCGGATTTATCCGGGGGCAAACGTGGCCTCTCCCCAGATGAACGCCGGAGGCGTCACCCTTTTATGTATGTGCAAAATACAAAAATGGCAACGCCTTCCGGCGTTCGCGGGGGGGAGAAGAACGCCGCTTACCCCCGGATAAATCCGGGGGTTATTCACAGAATACGCCTGACGGCGTTAGAATTAGGAAATAAGTATTATAAATTTTTAACAAACAACAATTACAATGAGAACAAAAATTTTAGTAGTATCAGCAGCGCTCGTTTTAAGCGCTAACCTGCGCGCTCAGGTCACTATCGGCAGCGTCAATGCTCCGAAGGCCGGCGCAATCTTGGATTTGAACAGCGGCGCGAAAGGCGGCTTAGTCCTCTCGAATGTGAGCCTTGACAATACCGGGGAAATTCCCGCCGGTTTTCCGGGTATGAGCAGCGCCGAGATAGCCGTCGCCAAAGCGCAACTGAAAGGCGCAATGGTTTACAACACGAACCCAAACACTTGCGTGGGCGTTCACGCTTGGGACGGAAATCATTGGGCGCGACCCATATCGCCCCAAAAAAGTGAGGGCGATCCCCTCAAAATCACCTCCAATACGGCCAATGCTGTGGGTGGCGATAATATTGAGTTTACGGTCGATACCGAAGCAAAAACCTATACCTGGTACATCAACCCAAACGGCGCAGGCTACGAATACATCGGCGTGACAACCGGGCCGAAACTGGAAGTCGCCATTCCTGCCGGCACAGTTAAGCTAAAAGTGATCGCAGATAATTGCCACGTATTGGAAGAAAGCAACGAAGCAATCATCCAGTCGGAAAGCCTTTCCCCCAAATTCGGAAGCACCGACGGCGGGAATTATATCTATATTTACGGCGATTTTCCGTATGCGGCAACGGGAGATTATGTGCAGAGCGACTTGGTTGCTCACTACGACGGCGTCAACAACAGCGGTTTGGGCGACAAGTACCACCACAACGACATCACGAAGCCTTGGGCAAATCTCGTGGACGCTGCCACGCCTCTCAACGTTACCGGAACCGTCACTACGGCAGCTTGGGAAGCCAAAGGATACCGCGATGACAACGGCAGCGAGTTGAAGACTCCAAGTATTGTTCCCAATACATGGCCGGACGGCAATGAACCGCGCACGGCAGAAATCATCTATACCACGCCGCCAACCGAATTACCGGCCAATGCAGAAGTTCGTTTATTCTGGTACGGCCCGTTCTGGACTAGTGTTGCCAATGACAGGCAAGGTTTTCACATCCGATATCGGGGCGCTTATGAAAACAGTTTCCAACCTTTATCTATTTGGCAGAATAGTAACGAGATCAAAGATGCTAAAGTTAAGATACCTGCAATTTACGAAGCTAACACCCTCCATACTGTAACCAGCACTTACGCTAACAGTCTGGACGACGCTACTTTTACGAACATGCTTATCGACGGCGTCAAAGTACCTGAAAATTTTTTGATACGCTCAAACGCCGTAGCCAATACCGTGCTCGACTTTGGCTATGCAGGTAGTCCGGGGGGTACTGAAATTGAAGGCACGCAAGTCAGCAATTTTCTCTACCAGTCCATCCGGCTTTACAGCCGCGTTTTGAGCGATCAGGAAATTGCCCACAATGCCGCTCTCGACCAAATCCGCTACATTGCGCCCCCTGTCGTAACCATCGACGGCGTTCCCTGTACTGAGGTGGTTGTACTTTCGTCCCACTTCCTGATGTGCAAAGTTCCGAAGTCGATACACGGCACCGGATATAAAGACGTCGTTATAACAACCAGCGTCAAAACTTTAACTTTAACCGGCGCTTATCAGTATGTAGAGGCCGCGAGCGCTTTTTACGTCAGCAGCATCTCCCCGATTATCGGCAAGGCCAATACAGCATCGCAAACGCTAATACTCACAGGAAACAAATTAGACAAAATAGCCGACATAAACGTCGGTGGGCAACCCTGCACAAACCTAACTGTTACCCCGGACGGGAAAACCCTTACCTGCACCCTTCCCTCCATTGATGTGGGCGAAGTGGATATCATATTAACAATGGACGACGCTACAATCTACCGCTTTGCCAAAGTGCTTGAATTTAACTAAAAGATAAAAACTAAAAACTAAAAGTTGCGCGAAGCGGCGATTATCTACTGCGCTTCGCGCAACTTTTAGTTTTTAGTTTTTAGTTTTTATCTTTTATTTGAGAAATTCCTGTAACGGCATGTCTTTTGCTCCGTTAGGCGGGCGGATTCTTAAAATAAAGGAGAGGGTCGGCGCTATTTCCGTTGCTTTTACCGTTCGGTACACCTGTTCT
>JAISNS010000005.1 GCA_031276105.1 Dysgonamonadaceae bacterium | reverse complement strand
CAATGGCGAAAAACCAACAAAGCCGTTGCGGAAGGCAAACTGCTTCATTATGCGCCCGGTTACGATTCCGAATGTTATGTTTATGCACGAATAGCCGGCGATTCGAAAGTAATAGTCATCGTAAACGGGTCGGAAAAGGAACAAATCTTGCACCCGCAGCAATACGCTGAAATAATCGGTACATCTTCCGAAGGAAAAGACGTTGTTTCAGGCAAAACGGTTTCTTTGAAAAAAGAGATTACGGTTTCAGGAAAAGGCGTTTACGTGTTGGAATTATGAGTTATGAATTATGAGATATAAGAAGATAGAATAGATAACAAAGACAATTAGACTGTCTTGCCGTCTTATCAAAACAAAGCGACTGCATCGAAATTACTTCTGATACAGCCGCTTTGTGCCACTTTTAGTTTTTATCTTTTAGTTTTTAGTTTATTCGTCCGCTACGCAACGCACGGAGAACCCATACAACCGATCGGTCCAGGTCACGGGATAGATGTTCTCCTTGGTGACGAGCAGATAGTGAGCGCTGGAACTATTCGTTATACTACTACTCCAGTAAGTACACTCGGTGCCACGACTTTGCAAGTCGCCTCTGTTGTAGTGCCGACTACCGGCGGCGGGAAGGTAGAGGCAATCGCCAATCTTTAGTACGCTATTAACATTACCATTACTCCAATTGTTACTCTCGGTGCCGCCAACATAGCGCTTAATATTGCTACTATTGTGGTTAAATACATCTCTCCACTCCTCTCTCATCGGCAAACGCCAGCCGTCAGGACAAGGATTATTAGCAGCTTTCCATAGGCTACCATCATCCTCACTTGACTCCTGATAATCCGGTGTAGTAGAATTCCAGCCCGGAATCCCATCAGAACTAGTACCTGTATTCACTAAAGAAGCCGTTTTTGACCCCCAGCGATACCAGTCGCCATGATATTCGCGGAAATTATTATTGTCAATGAGTGCAAGTTCAGCGTCAGAACGAATACCATAATCAGCCCCCAAGTTGTGACACTGGAAAGTTAACCATTTTGTAGCGCTTGTTTGAACAGGACATCCGCAATCGCCATCCTGAACCTTTATGTTTTTATACGCTATCTTAGCTTTGCCTTCATGATTATCATAACCGACTAATAATTGTACCTGAATAGGGCCGTTGTTGTCAATTACTTGCTGCTCCACATCAGATACAAATGTAATCGTAAAAGTAACTGCGCCTGAACCGGTATCGGTAATTTTCGCAGGTTTGGAAACGCTCGCAACAATACCGCCGGGATTTAAAACCGTCAAATTACTGAAAGTATTTGTATAAGTAAACGTGTATGTTTTCGTAAAGCCGCTTTCAAAAGCGTCCGTCCGGGAAGCATAAAACGTCGAAGACTGGCCGGAATTATTTGGCCCTTTCACATCATAACAGAAATCTCCAGTAATACCGTAATTAGCATCCGTCAGGGTGGCGGGAGTACCGTCGGCGGTTACATAAACAGTCGTTTTGCCGCTTTCCACCGGCGAAGCTGGGTCGGTGTAGCGGTGATTAGCCACGGTAACCTTTACGTTGTACATCCCCTCGGCGTTAAAGGTAATAGGAGTATTCGTCTCCGATGGCTTTTGAATCACAGTGTTTGTGGACGGCGTTACCGACCATGAATACGTTTCGCCTCCGGTGCACCGTTCGCTTGCATCAATCGAAACGGAAAAAGGCGCCGTACCGCCGGTCGCAAGCAGAATCGTCGGGGAAGGCGTTATGTTCAATTGGGCGGAAGTCAGCGGCTGGCAATTCTCAGTAGCCGGCGTCCAGTTGGTTCCGTTCCAGACATAAATGCCGGCAGCAATACCGTTTTCGCCGGTATGGTAAACCATAGCGCCGGTAAAGTCCTGCTTTACCGGGTCGCTAACCGGACTTGTGATATCCGGAAAAGTAGCCGGAATCGTGTACAGATTGGCAAGTTCCACGTTCGAAAGCGCCAGACCGCCTTTGACGGCCTTGTTCAAATCCAGCAGCGCGCCTTTGGCAGGCGCAGTCAAATCGCCAATAGACACTTGTGCGCGCAGGTTTGCGCTTAAAGCAAGCGCTAATGATAATACTAAAATTTTTGTTCTCATTGTAATTGTTGTTTATAATTTATAATTGTTAATTCCTAATTCTTAATTTACTCCTATTCCTGTCATTGCGGGCTTGACCCGCAATCCCCTGATTAAATGTTCTGCGTCTTTCAGGGGATCCCGCGTCAAGCGCGGGATGACAGGGGGCTTCAGGGGTATCCCGTGTCAAGCACGGGATAACAGGGGCGTGCAGGATGACAACGGCGCTGTTGGGCAGACAAACAAGGGGGCTTGCCCCCTTGTTTGTGGGTACATACCCGGCGACTCCGGGTACATACCCGACGGATTCGGGTACATACCCGGCAACTTCGGGTACATACCCGGCAATTCCGGGTACATACCCGACAACTCCGGGTACATACCCGACGGATTCGGGTACATACCCGACAGCTCCGGGTACATACCCGGCGACTTCGGGTACATACCCGATAACTCCGGGTACATACCCGGCGGCTTCGGGGATGTCCCCGAAACTTCCGGCAGACGCAAAAAAATACCTGCCGGATCTCTCATTTGGAGAGTGGCAGGTATTGTTTTTTTCGGAAATACAGTTATATTTCGCGCGTGCGTGCGCGCTGTAATGTGTGTGTGTGTGTGTGTGTGTGTGTGTGTGTGTGTGTGTGTGTGTGTGTGTGTGTGCATAATTCCGTTAACTTCCAAACTTTGGAAGTTAAGAATACATAATAAACTGTAAATATCGGAAGCTGTCATATTTGTTATTGTTTTACAAAAACCGCTGCAAATGTAATTTGTTTATTCGGATTATGCAAATATTCGGCGAAATCTTTTTTAGGGGGATTGCGGGTCAAGCCCGCAATGACAGATGGGGGCTTATATTTACACAAAACCATGCCGCGTAATTAACCGTAAGCTGAAACATACGGTCAATAAAGTGTCCTCCCTGCAGGAACTCAAAAAAAGATTGCTCCGTTTTTTTCACAAAAGGGAGGCGAAAGATTGTAAATTTTACTACCTTTGCAGCAATTTTAGTAAACAGTTATTTTGAAGACATTTGAAGAATTAGGCGTTGCCCCTCAAATCTTGCGGGCAATCAGCGAAATGGGTTACGAAAGTCCGATGCCGGTACAGGAAGAAGTAATCCCCTATTTACTCGGCAACAACAACGAAGTCATTGCTTTAGCGCAGACCGGTACAGGTAAAACAGCCGCCTTCGGCCTCCCCATCCTCCAGCAAATCAACGTGAATCAGGTGCAACCACAGGCCGTTATCCTTTGCCCAACCCGGGAATTGTGCCTGCAAATAGCCGACGATCTCAACGATTATTCCAAATACATGGACAAATTGAAGGTGCTTCCCGTTTATGGCGGCTCCAGCATCGAAAGCCAAATCAGGGCTTTAAAGCGGGGCGTTCACATTGTGGTGGCCACTCCCGGCCGGCTCATTGATTTGATTAACCGGAAAACCGTCGATTTGCGCCTGGTGAGAGACGTCATTTTGGACGAGGCCGACGAAATGCTCAATATGGGATTTTCGGAAAGCATCGACGAAATCCTGTCTCATGTCCCCGAAACGCGCAACATGTTGCTATTCTCGGCGACCATGCCGGCCGAAATCGCCCGGATTACAAAAAAATACATGCACAATCCGCACGAAATCGTGATCGGACGCAAGAATGAAGGCGCTAAAAATGTACGCCACATCTATTATATGGTCAACGCCAAAGATAAATATCTTGTCTTGAAGCGACTGGCCGATTACAATCCCCATATTTACGGCATTATTTTTTGCCGGACACGGAAAGAAACTCAAGAAATTGCCGACGCATTAGTCAAAGACGGTTATAGCGCCGATTCGTTGCACGGCGATTTGTCGCAAGCGCAACGCGACTATGTGATGCAACGGTTTCGCCTGCGCAACATCCGCCTCTTAGTTGCAACCGACGTCGCCGCCCGCGGGCTGGATGTAGACGATTTGTCGCACATCATCAATTACGGTTTGCCCGACGATGCAGAATCGTACACCCACCGCAGCGGACGAACCGGAAGAGCCGGAAAAACAGGAACTTCCATCGCTATCGTTCACCTGAAAGAAAAACATAAAATCAGGGAAATAGAAAAAAACATCAACAAAAAGTTCGAGCAAGGCGTTATTCCTTCGGGAAAGGAAATCTGCGAGAAACAGCTTTTCGGTTTTGCCGATCAATTAGAAAAAGTGAAAGTGAACGAAGAAGAAATACAGGGCATCATGCCCGCCATTTACCGCCGCTTAGACTGGCTGGATAAGGAAGATATTATCAAACGCCTTATCTCGCTGGAATTTAACCGCCTGATTGATTACTATCAGGACGCCGGCGATATTGAAGCGCCGCAGGAACGAAAAGCAAACGAAAAAGGCAACCGGGAAAAACGGGGAAGGGAACGGACGAACACCGGACAGGCAACCGGTCGCAATTCGGAAAGAGGCTATGCCCGCCTGTTCATCAATCTGGGGAAAACCGACGGCTTAGGGCCGCAAAACGTGATCGGCCTCCTGAACGACAATATTCCCGGACGGAAAATCATGGTCGGCCGAATCGATTTGATGAAAAACTTTTCCTTCTTCGAAGTCAAAGAATCCGACCGTGACCGGGTAATTCAATACTTAGACGGAACCAAAGCCTTTGGCCGCCGTATTGCAGTAGAACAGGCGCAGGAATCGCCCTTTGAAGACCGGAAAAAGAATACGGAACCAGGCAACCGCAAAAAGAAAGATAAAAGACGGAAATAACGGATTCCGACCGTCTCTATTATAAAACAACATTTATACCAATAATTTTAATTACAAATTTCAAGTAGAAACATCATGAAAAGATTTAGTTTTGCAGTTTTGTGCGTCCTCGCACTTAGTGTGTTCGGTTGTAAAGAAAAACGTCCTGCCGTCGTCGAGCAGCCCGTTTTTGAATCGTGGAACAGCGACATTATCCAGATTGAAAAAATTGAGTTGAGCGATACGGCTACGGTAATGTATGTTCACGCATTTTGTCAACCGGGCGAGTGGATAAAGATTGATAAAGAGAGCTATATCCGGAAAAGCAGAAGCGACGAAAAATGGTTTGTTACAAAATCGGAAGGGATTGAACTAAGCGAAGAATTTGAGATACCCGATTCGGGCAAAGCAACGTTCAAACTCATCTTCCCGCCATTGCCCTCCGAAGTGACCGCCATCGACTTTATCGAAAGCGATTGCGAAGAGTGCTTCAAAATTTGGGGTATCCACCTGTTGCCCGGCTCGAAAGTAACATTGACGCCATTTCCCAAAGAACGTAAAGCGGAAGAACCGCTGCCCGATCCGGCATACAGTTCCCAACCGGCCACGATTAGCGGAAAACTTTTCGGGTACGTCAAAGGCGAAGGGCCGGAAACCGTCAACATCTATTACATGAACCTGCTGAACGCCGAGCAAATAACGGCAGAATTGCCGGTTGCCGCCGACGGCTCGTTCAGCGGCGAAGTAGCCATCGGTTTTCCAAGTATAGTCGCCTCCTCCTTAGGTTCGCTCTTCCTTACTCCCGGAAAAGAACTGAAAATATTTACCGACCTGAAGAAAAAGAGCCGCTACGAATCAAAATTCCGCGCCGACAAAGCTCCCGGCGATTCTCTGTACCAATATTTTGAAGGCAGTCCCGTATCGTTTGCCGCGCTCAATACGCTCGACGCAGAAAGACTGATAACCGACCGGGAAGAGTTTTACGACAACATCACCCGGTTGACCGCCGACGAATATAAAAGCTATCTGCTTGATCTCCTGAAAGAAAAATCCGATAAAATCAAGCAATCGAACTTGCCTGCCCATGTACGGCTACTGACGGAAAACAGCCTCAAACTGGAAGTAATAAACCGCTTGCTGTTGTACGAACTGTTTATAGCCCAAAGGGAAGCCAGTCCAATCTATGCGCAAACAAAGGCAACACCCGATCCTCAGAAACCCGGTAAAGAGTATTATTCCATCCTGAGCGAACTGATTAGCGACGAATTGTCGTATCTGTCTCATTTCGTATTGATTGAATCAATTATCCGGCAAAGTTCTTTTTTCAATATTTCCGGAGGCAACCATCAATCGCCGGAAGTAAAATTTGCCCTTTTCAAAGAAAAAGCGGAACTGTTGGGAATCGGTAGCGGTATTTTCCTCGATTTGGCGCAGATGCAAATTTACGGCGAGCAAATTCAGAAAATGCAGTTTTATACCGAAGCGGAAAAAGAAGCGATAAAAAACGCCTTT
Source organism: Dysgonamonadaceae bacterium (assembly GCA_031276105.1). Classification (GTDB taxonomy): domain Bacteria; phylum Bacteroidota; class Bacteroidia; order Bacteroidales; family Azobacteroidaceae; genus Azobacteroides. The sequence goes on along the minus strand of JAISNS010000005.1, from coordinate 513 downwards.
CGTCATCATCCCGAATACGCACAACGGCTGATTGAAGAAAACGATCGCCTGAAAAAAGAGACGGAAGCCAATCAAAACAACCCGGGAATCGTTGTCAACCCAACGCCCAACGTGCCGGACGATAAACTGTTCGACGCCATTATTGCCAAATACAAAGGCAAAGTGGTCGTTGTCGATTTCTGGGCAACATGGTGCGCACCCTGCCTGCAAGCGATGGAAACAATCAAACCGTTGAAAACGGACTTGCAGCAGCAAGGCGTCGTTTTCCTCTACCTGACCGGCGAAACATCACCGGTGAGCGCATGGAACAAAAAGATTAGCGATATCCACGGCGAACATTACCGCGTCAGCGGCAATCAATGGATGCACTGGTCTCAGCAGTTTGGCATACAGGGAATTCCATACTATATGATATACGATAAAAATGGGAAGCAAATCCTGAAACAGGCGGGATTTCCGGGCAACGACGCCCTCGGGAAAACAATAAAACCGCTATTGTAACACGCAGGTATT
>JAISNS010000001.1 GCA_031276105.1 Dysgonamonadaceae bacterium | reverse complement strand
TGGAAGCGCTCCTTCACGAAGGCGTCGACCTCCTTTTCGGCTATCCGGGGGGGCAAGCCATCCCGATTTACGATTCGCTGTATGACTATCGCGACCGGCTGAAGCACGTCCTCGTGCGCCACGAACAGGGCGCCGTCCACGCTGCGCAGGGCTATGCCCGCGTGTCGGGCAAGGTCGGCGTAAGCCTCGTCACCTCCGGCCCCGGCGTGGCCAACACCATCACCGGCATCGCCGACGCAATGATGGACAGCACGCCCATCGTCGTCATCGCCGGACAAGTCCCCGCCACCCTGCTGGGAACCGACGCCTTCCAGGAAGTGGACGTCATCGGCGTGACGCAACCGATTACCAAATGGGCTTATCAAGTGCGGACAGCCGAAGAAATCCCGTGGGCCGTTGCCCGCGCCTTCTACATCGCCTCCACCGGTCGACCCGGCCCGGTCGTGCTCGACGTCCCCAAGAATGCACAGCTCGGAACAGCCGATTATCAACCGGTTACCATCAACCACATCCGATCCTATATCCCCGTTCCCGACATCGAACCGGAAAACTTGGCCGAAGCAGCGCGTCTCATCAATGCCGCCCAAAAGCCGCTGGCCATCGTCGGACAAGGCGTTATCCTCGGAAACGCCGAAAACGAGTTGCTGGCCTTTCTCCGCAAAGCCGATATTCCCGCCGCCACAACCATGCTCGGACTGTCGGCATTGCCTTCCGACGAACCGCTCAACACCGGCCTGCTGGGAATGCACGGCAACATCGCCCCCAACCGGAAAACCAATGAGTGCGACGTCTTGATCGCCATCGGGATGCGCTTCGACGACCGCGTGACCGGCGACCTCAGTACGTATGCCAAGCAAGCCCAAATCATTCACTTCGATATCGATCCGGCCGAAATCAACAAAAACGTCCCAATCGCCGTCCCCGTTTTGGGCGACGCCAAACAAACGCTCCCCGCCATCACTCAACTCCTGAACGAAAACCGCCACACGGCTTGGCGCGAATCGTTCAAAGAACATTGGGATACCGAAATACGAGCCGTCATCACCCCCGAACTGCATCCGACAGACGGGCCGCTGAAAATGGGCGAAGTGGTGAACAAAGTGGCCACCGCCGCCGGCAATCAAGCCATCTTGGTGACCGACGTCGGCCAAAACCAAATGATGGGCGTCCGTTATTTCCGCTTCAGCCAAACGCGAAGCGTAGTCACTTCGGGCGGATTGGGAACGATGGGCTTCGGGCTGCCGGCCGCTATCGGCGCCCGCTTCGGCGCCCCCAACCGGACGGTCTGCCTCTTCGTGGGCGACGGCGGTTTGCAGATGACCATTCAGGAACTGGGCACCATCATGCAATCGAACGTAAACGTGAAAATCGTCCTCCTCAACAATGATTATCTTGGAATGGTGCGCCAGTGGCAGGAACTGTTTTTCGAGGAACGTTACTCCGAAACGGTGATGGACAATCCCGACTTCGTCCAAATAGCCGCCGCTTACCGCATCCCCGGACGAACAGTCGCCCGTCGCGAAGACTTGGACGACGCCGTCCGCGAAATGATGCAAACGCCCGGCGCCTATCTGCTGGAAGCCAAAGTAGTGCAAAAAGGAATGGTTTACCCGATGGTTCCCGCCGGAGCCTGCATAACAAATATATTATATGAATAATAAAACGCTGTTTACGATTACGATATTCTCCGAAAACACGGTCGGCCTGCTGAATCAGGTAACGATCATCTTCACGCGGCGCGGCCTGAACATCGAAACGCTTTCGGTTTCCCCGTCGGCCATCGAAGGGATTCACAAGTTTACGATTACCACGTTTACCGACCGCGAAACGATCGACAAAGTGGCGAAACAAATCGACAAACGGGTCGACATCGTCAAGGCTTATTACAACACCGACGAAGATTTGGTCTTTCAGGAAATCGCTTTATACAAAGTATCGACGCAAAAATTACTATCTTTGGGGTCGATTGAAGACATTGTTCGCCGCTACAACGCCCGGATTTTAGACATCACCGACGTGTGGGCAGTGCTGGAAAAGACCGGTCATTACGACGAAACACAGGCTTTATTCAAAGAGTTGAGCGAGAAAACAGGCGTCTTGCAATTCATCCGTTCCGGGCGGATTGCGATCACCAAATCAAAAGTAGAACGGCTAAGCGATATGCTGGCCGCAATGGAAAACAAGTTAAATATTAATTATAAGTTATGAATTATGAATTATGAATTAAAAAACTCATAATTCATAGCTCCCAACTCATAATTCATAATTCATAATTCAAAAAAGTGTTATCTAAAGCAGGTTCATTCCGGTTTCACATCGAATCGTATGTGTGCGATTTCACGGGGAAAGCCACTCTCCCGGTGATGAGCAGTTTCATTTTGGACGCGGCGTCGATTCATGCGCAGCAGCGCGGGTTTGGGTACGAACATATTTCGAAAGACAATGTGGCGTGGGTATTGTCGCGCTTGTCGGTAGAAATAACGGAATACCCCGGTTACGACGAAGATTTGACGGTTGAGACGTGGGTAGAAAACGTGTCGCGCTATTTTACGCAGCGATGTTTCCGGTTCATCAATCAAGACGACCGGGTGATTGGTTACGCCCGAAGCATTTGGGCAGCCATTGACAGAAAAACCCGCCGTCCGGTGGATATTCCGGCGTGGCGACCCGATTTGGCCGCTTACATCGACGAAGAGAAAGAATGTCCGATTGAAAAAATGGCCAAGATTCCGTCGGTGGACGACGTAGAAGCCACAATGGGCTATTCGGTGCGATACAGCGACATTGACATCAACCGGCACATGAACAGCGTTAAATACATCGAACACGCACTCAATGTATTCGATTTGTCCATGTTCGGGGAAAAATACATTTATAAATTTGAGATTATTTATTTGGCGGAAGGCATTTTCGGCGATAAACTCAAGTTGTACCGGAAAGATATTTCCGAAAACGAACAGATTATTGATGCAAAGAAAGGAGAAGAATCCGTATGCCGGATTCGGATTATATGGAAACCTTGTCATTGCGGGCTTGACCCGCAATCCCTTGCTCAATCGATCTGTCATTGCGGGCTTGACCCGCAATCCCCTGATTAAAAGACAGAGGATAACCCGTAATTAGAAGTAATTTTTAATATTAATATAAACATAAATTTTTTATCAAAATGGCAACAATGAATTTTGGCGGCGTAAACGAACAAGTCGTTACCCGCGAAGAGTTTTCTTTAGAAAACGCAAGAGAGTTTTTGAAAAACGAAACCATCGCCGTAATCGGTTATGGCGTACAAGGCCCCGGCCAGTCGTTGAATCTGCGCGACAACGGTTTCAATGTCATCGTCGGACAGCGTAAAGGCGGCAAAACGTGGGACAAAGCCATCGCCGACGGTTGGATTCCCGGCCAAACGCTTTTCGAAATCGAAGAAGCCGTTCAAAAGGGTACCATCATTCAGTACCTGCTTTCCGACGCGGCGCAAATCGAAGTCTGGCCGCGCATCAAACCGTATTTGACTGCCGGAAAAGCCCTCTATTTCTCGCACGGATTCGGAATCACTTACAAGGAAAGAACCGGCATCATCCCGCCGGCCAACGTCGACGTCATCCTGGTTGCTCCGAAAGGATCGGGAACGTCGTTGCGCCGGATGTTTCTCGAAGGTCGTGGACTCAACTCCAGTTTTGCCGTCTTTCAGGACGCCACCGGAAAAGCCCGCGAACGGACAATTGCGCTGGGAATCGGCGTCGGATCGGGTTATCTGTTTGAAACCGACTTCAAACGCGAAGTCTATTCCGACCTGACCGGCGAACGCGGCACGTTGATGGGCGCCATTCAAGGCCTCTTGTTAGCGCAATACGAAGTGCTGCGCGAAAACGGTCACTCGCCTTCGGAAGCCTTCAACGAAACGGTCGAAGAATTGACGCAATCGCTCATGCCCCTCTTCGCTGAAAACGGGATGGACTGGATGTATGCCAACTGCTCAACCACGGCGCAACGGGGCGCGCTGGATTGGATGACACCCTTCCACGATGCAACCAAACCGGTGTTCGAGCAACTGTATCGCGAAGTAGCCTCCGGCAATGAAGCCCAGCGGTCGATCGACGCCAACTCCAAACCCGATTACCGCGAAGGCCTGGAAAAAGAACTGAAAGCGTTGCGCGAAAGCGAAATGTGGCAGACGGGAGCGGTAGTGCGGAAATTGCGCCCGGAAAGAAGCTAACTTTCAATCTTCACTCATTCTCACTTCCCGCCGCCTCCGATATAATATCCCGGATGCGGCGGTTGATTGTAAATTGGGATTGTTTCGGTCATACTCCGGATACGGTTGTCGCTCAATGAAAACAGTCCCTCAATTTTTTTGTGTGTAAGATGAAAATTTTGTGCTAACTTTGCCTCCTGAAAATAAAATGACAATGATATGGATAAACAGCGATTAAATGCAACGGATGTAGCCGTTCTCTCTTTCCCCTATGTATTGTTTTTGGTGATAGCGATTATTTGCATAAATAATTGCTTTTTTCAGGACATGATACAACTTTCTTCCCTTCATGCCTCCTGGTATTACGATAATAATTTCGGTCATTTCCTGCTTCCCAATAAAATTGACAGTGGCCATCCGCCGATGAACGGCATGTTGCTGGCAAGTCTGTGGAAAGTTTTCGGGCGATCCCTCTGGGTGGGGCATGTTTTTTGGGGCGTTGCCGCCTTTGTTTTGATTTATCAGATTCAGCGGTTGTGTCGCATCCTGTTCCCTGCCGGAACGGCGCACTATGTGGCGCTTGTCGTTTTGACGGATGCCGCTTTGTTGACTCAATCCGTACTGGTATCGCCGGACATTATTTTGATGGCTGCTTTTTTTACTGCGGTGCGGGCAATCCTCGAAAATAAAAGATGGAATTTAGGGATAGCCGTTTTCTTTTTGTCGCTGATCAGTATGCGCGGAATGATGTGTACCGGCGCATTGTATTTCTTCTGCATTTATCATCAGTACAAAATCAAGCCTTTTACGATCAAACGATTGATAAAGGCGTCGCTTCCTTTTGTGCCGGGAGTGGCAAGCGCCTTTGCATTTTTGGGATACCATTATTACCGTACGGGATGGATCGGTTATCACGACGATATGCCCTGGGCTGTCTGTTTCCAAAAGATAGAATCGCTGCCGGAACTGGTGCGAAACGCAGTCGTAATGGTCTGGCGGTTTATCGATTCCGGACGATTAATTATCTGGGCGCTGTTGCTTTATTCGATTTACAGCCTTTACCGGCGCAGAAAAGTCCGGAAAACGGTTTTTACAAACAAACGGCTTTCGATCATTTTCCTCTTTATCCTGATGTTGCTCATTTCTTCCTATTCGTTTTTGTTGCATAAAATGTTGTCGGCGCCCCGGTATTTATTGCCTCATTATGCGGTAATCACGATGATTACCTTTCTGCTGTTGACCGAATTTTGCAGCGGGAAGAAAATAAAACGGCTGGCTATCTTTTCTTCGATTCTCTTGCTTTCGAGTAATTTCGTCCGGTATCCCGAAAAAGTCAGCGTCGGATGGGACACTACGCTTTCTCACCTTCCTTTTTACGCATTGAGAACCCAAATGTTTGATTATATCCGGGAAAACCGGATTCCGGCGAACGATATTTCGGCCGGTTTCGGAATTTACGGCAATCAAAATGCGATTGATTTAACTTCCTCGAAAGAGATGGTGATTAAAAATACGACGCATTTCGGGAAAACCGGCTATTTTATCTATTCCAACATATCCAACCTGGAAGATCCCCTGATTGATCAATTGAAAAAGGGCGATGATTACGTCCTTGTTAAAAGTTTTGAGAAAGGCAATGTCTTCATTTCATTATATAAAAAGCGATAACTCATGGTGCATGGAAAGAAAATAATTGTCGTAATGCCGGCCTATAATGCGGAAATGACACTGGAAAAAGTTTACGGTGAAATTCCTTTCGATATTGTGGATGACATTATTTTAGTCGATGATTGCAGCCGGGACAATACCGTCGAATTAGCCCGGAAATTGAATATCCGGCACATAGTAAAACACGACGTAAATAAAGGATATGGAGCGAACCAGAAATCGTGTTATGAAAAAGCGCTTTCCCTGTCGGCAGACATTGTAATCATGCTACATCCGGATTATCAATACACGCCCAAACTGATTACGCCTATCGTCTGCATGATCGCGAACGGCGTCTATGACACGGTTATCGCTTCCCGGATTTTGGGGAGGGGCGCTGTAAGGGGCGGTATGCCTGTTTATAAATATGTCAGTAACCGGATTCTGACTTTTATCCAGAATTTACTGATGAATCAAAAATTATCGGAATACCATACCGGTTACCGGGCATTTTCGGCAGAAGTGTTGCAGGCAATCAATTTCAAAGATAATTCGGATGATTTTATTTTTGACAACCAGATGTTAGCCCAAATTCTGTACGAAAACTTTACGGTCGGCGAAATTTCCTGTCCCACGAAGTATTTCAAAGAGGCTTCGTCTATCAGTTTCAGGCGAAGTATGATCTACGGTTTGGGAGTATTAAAAGTTTCTTTTCAGTATTTTTTACAGAGAAACTTCCACATTCGGAGCCGGATATTTAATTCACGGGACAGTCGCTATCCGATCCGGCCGCTTAAATTTTTATCCGGTTGTGTGTAAGAAAAGAATTTTATGTTAACTTTGTCGCATGAAAAATTTGAATTTTTATATTGCTTACTTGTTAACAAAGCATGAATGTGTGATTATTCCCGGCTTTGGCGCTTTTGTTGTTTTCGCTGTTTGCGCATCAAAAAAGGAAATTGAAGGCGTGCTTTGTCCGCCGGCGCAATCATTAGGATTCAATCCGGAAATCAAACACAACGACGGGCTTCTCACTCATTTCGTATCCGAAATGGAAACTATTTCTTACAAAGAGGCCGACCGCTTTATCAAGCAATATGTAAATCAGTTAAACGAACAATTAATTGCAGCCAAAAACGTTGCGGTCAAATGGATCGGCAGTTT
>JAISNS010000355.1 GCA_031276105.1 Dysgonamonadaceae bacterium | reverse complement strand
GCTGTTTTTGCACAGTCCCTGTAATACTAAACTCGACGTGACATAGCGAAATTTTGTCATATCGTTCTTGTGGTGGGAATAGATCGGCATCCCACAATGTAAATAATAAACATACTCCTCGTGTTCATACACCGCTAAACTCGGCGTAAGTAAATGTGAATCTGACGGAAATAAGGGTAATAATAATTGACTCATCTTCTTGTAAATTTATTGCTTTTTTTCTTTACGACAAATCTGCTGGATTTACTGTAGTTTCGGGGATAGTAGAGGAGTTCTGAAATTATTTATTTCGTATCCCTAAGTAGCGTAGATTTAAGATTTTCCAAGTCGATGGTAAGCGTTCCGTAACGCTTTTCAAAAATTTTTTTCCATTTTTTCGCCTATTATACATGCAAAAATACTACCTTTGTACACGTCAAGACCACTGTATGTGTTCATAAACTTACGAATTTTCATCTAATTTTGAATTCAAATCAATATAAAATACATGAAAGAACAAAAAATAACGTATAAAGAAGCTTTTACCCGTTTGCAAGAAATACAAGCCCTGATTGAAAGCAATCGTTTGGATGTAGATGAATTGAGCGGTATCCTGAAAGAAGCTGCCATCTTGTTGAAAATCTGCAAAGATAAATTATTCCTTGTTAGTGAAGAAACAAAAAAAATAATAGAAGATATCCAATGAAAAAATACGTTATCATCGTTGCCGGAGGGAACGGATCGCGCATGGGTTCGGATATTCCCAAACAATTTCTCCTTTTGAAAGGTAAACCGGTTCTTATGTATGCGATTGAAGCTTTTCACGGTTATGATTCGGAGATAAAAATTATCCTTGTTTTGCCGAAAGGTCAGTTGGATTACTGGAAAGAATTATGTAAAATACACCAAATGAAAATTCCATGCCGGATAGTAACCGGAGGCGTCACTCGCTATCATTCGGTAAAAAATGCGCTGGAATTGATCGAAAAAAATGGCGTCGTTGCGATTCACGACGGCGCCCGGCCTTTGATAAGCCGCGAACTCATCGCCCGAACGTTTCAGGCGCTGGGAAAAGGAAAAGCCGTTTGTCCGGTTATTCCGGTAGTCGATTCCTTAAGAATACAAACAAATACGGGAACCCGGAGAGTCAATCGCGAACTTTATTTTCAGGTGCAAACCCCACAGATATTTCTGTCTAAGATACTGTTGAGCGCCTATTTAAAACCGTACATGCCGGAATTTACCGACGACATTTCCGTAGTCGAAGCTTCGCGAAGATGCCGAACCATAACTGTGGAAGGAAGTCCGGAAAACATTAAAATAACCACTCCTGTCGATTTATTAATTGCTGAAGCCCTGTTGAGTACAAAGTGACGGATTTAAGTCTGCAAAATATCATGTATCTGCCGGGAGTAGGCCCCAGAAAAGCGGAAATACTCAAGAAAGAACTGGAAATCGTTTCGTGGGAAGATATGATTTACTATTTCCCGTATAAATACATCGACCGGAGCAAAATATTCAAAGTCAGTGAAATACAGCGCCTTTGCCGGACAGGTTTCGATTCGCAGATTTTTTCGGATTTGAATGGCGAACGCACCGAAAAATCGTTTCCTTATATCCAGTTAAAAGGCCGGATTCGCAGTTACGAAACCTTGGGCGAAGGCTACAAGCGGCGATTGACGGCTGAATTTTATGATGATACGGGCGTAATTGACTTGGTTTGGTTTCAGCAGATTAAAGCCATTCAAAATATGTATAAACCGGGAACGGAATATATTTTATTCGGAAAACCATCTGTTTTCAATAAAAACATCAGTATCGCTCATCCGGAATTAGATACGGAAGACAAATTCCTCAACGGCGAAACAGGCCTTCAGGGACAATACAATACGACGGAAAGAATGAAAAACGCATTCCTCCCTTCGCGAGCCGTTCAACGAATTATTACGGTTATACTGGAAAATATCAAAGAAAGCCTTCCCGAAACACTTCCCAACTATATTATCCAACGATTTCACGTGATTCCGCTGGATAAAGCCCTGCGCAACATCCACTTCCCGCTTTCTACCGCCCTGTTGCAACAGGCGCAGTACCGGCTGAAACTGGAAGAACTGTTTTACCTGCAACTCCATATTTTACGGACAACAAAATACCGGGAAAAACGCTTGGGCGGTTTTCGCTTCACGCAAGTAGGCGATTGTTTCAACCGCTTTTACTACCGGAATTTGACATTTGAATTAACAAACGCCCAAAAACGTGTGGTAAAGGAAATCCGCCGAGATATGAACAACGGAAGGCAAATGAACCGTTTATTGCAGGGCGATGTAGGAAGCGGCAAGACCTTAGTCGCCTTACTGACGATGCTGATAGCGTTAGACAATGGTTTTCAGGCCGCTTTGATGGCGCCGACCGAAATACTGGCTACCCAACACTACGAAACGCTGAAAGAATTGTTGACCGGTTTGGATATCGAAATTGCCTTGTTGACCGGCTCAACCCGGAAAAAACAGCGCAACAAATTATTGCCGGCTCTCAAAGAAGGAATCATACAAATCATAATCGGGACGCACGCCCTGATTGAAGACACGGTCGTTTTCAGCAACTTGGGCTTAGTGGTGATTGACGAACAGCACCGTTTCGGCGTTGCCCAGCGCGCAAGATTGTGGAAAAAGAATACGATTCCACCGCACATTTTGGTGATGACGGCCACGCCGATTCCCCGTACATTGGCCATGACGCTTTACGGCGATTTGGACGTCTCCATCATCGACGAACTCCCACCCGGACGTAAACCGGTGAAAACGATTCACATATATAGCGAAAAACGCGCCAAGCTTTACGAATCCATACGGCAACAACTCCGGCAAGGCCGTCAGGTTTACATCGTTTACCCGTTGATAGCAGAAAGCGAAACGATGGATTTGAAAAACCTGACGGAAGGTTTTGAAACGACGAAGAAAATTTTCCCGGAATATAGCGTCTGTATGATTCACGGGAAGATGAAACCGGCTGAAAAAGAATCGGAAATGCAGAAATTCGTTTCGGGAGAAACACAGATAATGGTAGCGACAACCGTGATTGAAGTCGGCGTAAACGTTCCGAACGCATCGGTGATGATTATCGAAAATGCCGAACGTTTTGGGCTTTCGCAATTGCATCAATTGCGGGGCAGAGTCGGGCGAGGCGCCGATCAGTCGTTTTGTATTTTATTGACCAACTATGAATTATCCGAAAACACCCGCCGGCGCATTGCCATTATGACGGAAACGAACGACGGTTTCCTCATTGCCGAAGAAGACCTGAAGTTGCGCGGCCCCGGCGATATCGACGGAACTCAACAAAGCGGCATCGCTTTTAACCTCAAAATTGCCGACTTGGCACACGACGGACAACTATTGAGCCTCGCACGCGACCTTGCGCAGGAAATCCTCGAAGACGACCCGCTGCTGCAAAAACCGGAAAACAGCTTATTGGATCAACAGCTAAATAAAATGAACCGCTCCCGGCAAATGGGATGGTTCATGATTAGCTGAAAACAGGGGCTGCAATTCGATGACGGTATTCCGCCTTATGTCATTTTTTATAGTATCCAAATCATTTTGCGCAACTCATTTCCGGATAAATGTATTATATTTGCAAACCGTAAAGTACATTTATATATCATGAAAATCTTTAATTTTATTGCTTTTGACATTGGCGCTACGAGTGGACGCGCCATTTTAGCAACTTTGAAAGACAAAAAAATAGAGTTGAAAGAACTCTACCGCTTTCCAAATAAAATTATCCGAATCAATCACCGGTTTTATTGGGATATATATGCTTTGTATGAAGCCTTGAAAGAAGGTTTGCGTGCGGCCGCCCGCGAACAGATTGATGTTCATGCCGTCGGGATTGACACGTGGGGCGTAGATTTCGCCTGCATCGCTCCGGACGATACGGTTTTGGGCTTGCCCCGTTCCTATCGCGACCCTTATACGGAAGGAATACCGGAAGCCTATTTCAACCGGATATCCCAACAGGATGTATATGCAATGACCGGTATTCAGATTATGAACTTTAACAGTCTGTATCAGTTATATGCCGCTAAAAAAGAAAATAATTCCGCCTTGGCGGCTGCTGCGAACATTCTTTTCATGCCCGACGCTTTGTCGTTTTTGTTGACGGGGAAAAAGGTTTGCGAATATACCATTGCTTCCACTTCCCAATTGATAAACCCTTGGAATAAACAGTTTGAACCGCAATTATTGGAACCACTGGGCTTAAGCCGAGATTTGTTTCCACCGATAATAATGCCGGGACAAGTCATTGGTTATTTGAACGAAACGGTTGCAGGCGAAACCGGTCTGACAGGTACGATTCCGGTGATTGCCGTGGCGGGTCACGACACCGCCTCAGCCGTTGCCGCCGTGCCTGCCGGAGATGAAAATTTCGCCTATTTAAGTTCGGGTACATGGTCGTTGATGGGTATCGAACTCAAAGAACCGGTCGTTACGGAAGAATCGTTCCGGATGAATTTTACGAACGAAGGCGGCGTGGACGGCACGATCCGTTTCCTGAAAAACATCACCGGCATGTGGTTGCTGGAACAGTGCCGCAAAGAATGGGAAGCGGAAGGCGTCCGTTATTCCTATCCCGAAATCGTGGCTTTATCGGATTCGGCCAAGGCTTTCCGATCGTTGATCGATCCGGATAATCCGCTATTTGCCCACCCGGAACGGATGACTGAAGCCATTGGCTCGTACTGCGAAAAAACCGGACAGCCGGCGCCGGATACACATGCCGCTTACATCCGCTGTATCTTCGACAGCCTTGCCCTGAAATACAAACATGTTTTCAATCAATTACAATCCATGGCCGGTTTCACGATAAATCAATTGCATATTATCGGCGGAGGCTCGCAAAATAGCCTCTTGAATCAGTTTACGGCCAATGCGACGGGAATACCGGTAATTGCCGGCCCAAGCGAGGCAACGGCAATCGGCAATGCGTTGATTCAAGCCAAGGGACTGGGTATTGTCGGTTCCTTGTCCGAAATCAGGGAAATTGTTCGGCACTCCTTTCCGCCCACACTGTTTCATCCGCAGGAAACAGGCGTATGGGAAAACGCTTATATGAGTTATAAGTTATGAATTATGAGTTGCGCAAAGCGATCTCACATCCTGTCATCCCACGCTTGACGCGGGATTCCCTGCCCGGTCGCAGCACTTTTAATCGGGAGATTGCGGGTCAAGCCCGCAATGACAGGAGAGGAAAACACCGCTTCGCGCCCCTCGTTTACTCGTTTACTCGTTTACTTGTTTACTCGTTTACTTTATAATAACAATTAAATAATTTATCATGAAGAAAGAAGAATCTGTTTTAAAGACTTACGAAATTGCAAAAGAACGGTATGCAGCCCTCGGCATAGATACCGAAACGGCTTTGAACCGCTTGCAGGACATTGCTATCTCCATTCAATGCTGGCAGGCAGATGATGTTACCGGTTTTGAGAATCTGGGAAACTTGGGCGGCGGCGGCATACAAGCCACCGGCAATTATCCGGGGAAAGCCCGCAATATCGACGAATTGCGCCGCGATATTGAACAGGTATTAACGCTTGTCGCCGGAAAACACCGCCTGAGCCTCCACGCCATTTACGGTGACTTTGGCAATAAAGTCATCGACCGAAACGAAGTTGAACCGGCTCATTTCCAATCGTGGATGGAATGGGCGAAAGAAAAAGGATTGAAGTTGGATTTCAATTCCACCTCTTTCGGTCATCCTAAAAGCGGCGATTTGACGCTGGCGCATCCCGATGCCTCTATCCGCACATTCTGGATTGAACACACCAAACGTTGCCGGGTGATTTCGGAAACAATGGGACGTTTTCAAAACGACCCCTGTATCATGAATCTCTGGATACACGACGGAATGAAAGACCTCACAGTCAACCGCTACAAATACCGCCAACTGCTGGAACAGTCGTTAGACGATATATTCGCCGTTGAACACAAAAACATGAAAGATTGTATCGAAGCCAAACTGTTCGGTATCGCCCTCGAAAGTTATACGGTCGGTTCCTACGATTTCTATTTAGGCTATGGCGCGAAGAAGCAGAAAATCGTAACGCTGGATACCGGTCATTTCCATATATCGGAGAATGTGGCCGACAAAATATCGTCGTTACTGCTGTTCACTCCCGAAATCATGTTGCACGTAAGCCGTCCGATTCGCTGGGATTCCGACCATGTCGTTATCCTGAACGACGATTTGGCCGAACTGACCAAAGAAATTATCCGTTCCGGAGCGCTTAACCGTATCCATATCGGTCTGGACTTCTTCGACGCTTCGATTAACCGCATCGGCGCTTATGTGATTGGCATCCGTTCCACGCAAAAGGCTTTGTTGCAGGGCTTGCTCGAACCGTTGGCGCAATTGCGCGAATATGAAGCCAACGGGCAGTATTTTGAACGCCTCGCCCTGCTCGAAGAAGCGAAAGGATTGCCATGGAATGCCGTATGGGATTATTTCTGCCTGAAAAACAATATTGCTGTGGGCGAAGATTATATCTCGCTGATTCAACAATATGAAAAAGAGGTAACGGCAAAAAGAATCGCAAATTAAGAATTGCTATGAATACAATCATCGGTTTACTGGTTATTGCCGTCGGAAGTTTAGGACAATCAAGTTCATACGTTCCGATAAAGAAAGTGAAAAAATGGTCGTGGGAATCGTTTTGGTTAGTGCAGGGGATTTTTGCATGGCTGGTATTCCCGTTTTTAGGGACTTTGCTTGCGATACCCGAAGGCATTGGTTTGTTTGAGGTATGGGGCGCGGGCGGAGCGTTGAAGTCTATCATCTACGGGGCTTTATGGGGCGTCGGCGGATTGACGTTCGGATTGAGTATGCGCTATCTCGGAGTGGCTCTCGGACAGTCTATCGCTCTGGGAACCTGCGCCGCGTTCGGTACGCTTATTCCTGCATTATTGAAAGGCGAAAATCTTTTTCGTGGTAATGGGCTTATATTGTTAATCGGTATAAGCATTTCTATTGTTGGCATCGCCGTCATTGGTTATGCCGGAGCTTTGAAATCGCAAAATATGTCTGAAGAAGACAAGAAGAAAGCTGTAAAAGAGTTTGCTTTAAAAAAGGGACTATTAATAGCTCTTTTAGCAGGTGTGATGAGCGCATGTTTCGCTCTTGGACTGGATGCAGGCGCTGAAATCAAGGCTTTTACGCTACTCAAAGGCGTAGATCCGCTTTTTGCCGGATTGCCGATTATTTCGCTGGTTACGTTGGGTGGATTTGTGGTTAATGCAGGATACTGTCTTTTCCAAAATGCGAGAAATAAGACGTTTTCAGACTACACTACTTCGGCAAATTGGGTTAATAACCTATTATTTTGTGCATTGGCTGGGCTATGTTGGTATATGCAATTTTTCGGATTGGAAGTCGGGAAAAGTTTCTTGGGCACTTCCGTAATATTAGCGTTTTCATGGGGCATTTTACAATCGTTCAATGTATTGTTTAGTAATGTATGGGGTATATTACTGAAAGAATGGAAAGGAGTAGGAAAGAAAACTATTACTGTACTTATAATTGGACTGTCAATATTGATATTTTCAGTCATTTTAGTTGCGAAATTTAAAGATCTTATAGAACAATGAAAGGATTAGAAGGAAAAGCCGCTATCGTAACCGGCGGTTCGAGAGGAATAGGAAAGGCGATAACGGAACGTCTGCTCGAAGAAGGTGTACGTGTTTTGTTTTGCGGACGAAATGAGCAAACCGGCTTGGCGACGCTCGCTTATTTCCGTGAAAAATACGGCGATAAGGTGTCGTTTGTTGCCTGCGATATGGGCGCAAAGGATACGCCGGAGTTGCTCGTGTCGAAAGCGCGGAAAGAGTTTGGCGAGTTGGATTTTCTTGTCAATAACGCATTTCCGTTTACGGCAAAGGCGTTGGACGCTACGTACGACGATTGGGT
>JAISNS010000332.1 GCA_031276105.1 Dysgonamonadaceae bacterium | reverse complement strand
CCGACAGAAAAAGAAGCGCAACAAATAATTTTTACGTTGGGTATGACTCCCGACAGTCTGCGTTCTCCGGAACAAAAAGCGTTGATGGAAAAGTTTGAAATGATACTTTATGAGCATTGTTCAATAAAAAACGAACGATTGGAAGTAAGCATCAGTAAAAAAGAATTTAAGACGATGGGAGTTCCGGAAATATATTACGATATGTTAAAAAAAGATGTTGAGAATATAAATCATTACCTTGATACAACAACATCTGTCGTTTTAACCGCAGATTTGATTATGGATTCTTTCAGGAAATCCGGAAAAGAGTACAATGCTACAAAAAAGTAGTTTCATTCGCCTCTGTTCGGCGCTGTTTGCAATAGTTCCGGACAGGAGTAACTTTAAACTAAATGGGTATGAACAAGTTTTTAGATATTTCATTTTATCCGATATGAAAGAAATGAAGCAGAGTTTTTCCGAAAACGGCGTAAGCCTGATTGTATTTGCCGATTTATCGGACGAAGCGCCTTATTTATTGCAAATAGGACAGGATAAAGAAACTTTCAAATCTAAATTCTGCCGATGCAAACACATGTATGAATTGGCAAAATTGTATGAGGCTACCGGCAGGGAAGCCGAAGCGCTCGCAATGGCGAAACAAATTATTGCAAAAAAAGTAAAAATATCCTCGTCAACGATTGCCGTGATAAAAAGGGAAATGCAAGAGTTGGTAAACCGGATAAATAACAAATGTTTAATTAAAAAACAAATAAAAAATAGATTAATATGAAAGCAATTTTAAAAAATCAAAAAAATAGAATTTTTAGTTTGAGTGTAATAGTAATGAGTGTAATCTTTGCGGGAATTTTTATGCAGAGTTGTGAAAGTAATTCTTTTTTATCAGAGACAGATTCATCTGAACATTTGTCAGAAATAGAATTAATTACTAAGTCTGCCGAGTTTGAAAACTACATAATTGCAGCAACTGGCCTTCAACAGGCATTAAAGACTTTCGAAAAAGAATTCGCCATAGTTGATTTTGCAAATCTTGAAACAGTTATTGAGAATGGTAAAAAAGTAAAGTATTTGCCTGCGACAATACGTTCTCTCAATATTGATGGGAAAATTATACTTACGAACGAGAAAAAGGAGGCTTTGCTTAATAAATATCCTCAATTATTAACTTTGAATCTACCTGATTTTGCTAATTATATAAATAATTGTGTTAAACAATCAATAAGAGTAAATGAATTTTTCTTAGATGAAAAAATAAATATTTATCAACCATCGTTGAAATCTGTTACAAGCGAGTACGGTTTTAATAATATGTCGCAGTTAGTAGGCTATCTCTACAATTGGACATTTATGCCTAATTATGTAGAAGTTATAGTTGTCATTTTTAGTGATGGAACAAGTCTGGCAGTCTTGGACAGTAATAATACAGCGAATTACTCTGAAATAAATATAAGAACCTTAGGCAATAGCCATTATTATAACGGTAAAAGAATTTCAGAGATAACACATACGCATCGTGGTAGTTATTCTCCCAGTTCGGCAGATTTACAAGCCAAAAATAGTAATCCCTATTGCTCATGGTCGATTTTTTATAATGGAGCTTTCTATTACTATTAACACAAGAATAATATGAAAAAGGCTATCTTTTTAGTTACTGTAACAATAGTTGGTTGTCAAATTGCCTCATCCCAAAAGGCAGATCATGTAAAAGGCGGGCGTTTTTTAAAAAGGATAGAATATAACGTGACCGGACAGGGGATGACGGAAGTCGACAACATGTACAATCTGGATGGTAAATCAATACTTGACAGGATACTCTTTGGAAGTATTAATTCTCCCGTAGAATTTGTATTCAGTGGCTCATCCGAAGGAAATGATGAGATTTTGGCGTTTCGTATTACCAAAAATTCACGGATGGATTCGTACCGTTTGGAAATTATGCGGATGCCCGATGTTAAAAAGGTATATAATGCGATAAATTTTCTATCAACGAAGGTAAATAAAATAGTTATTCCTCCTGAGTTAATTCAAACGATATCATTAGAAGGAAGAGAGTTGATTAATGAGCATAACAAAGCAGTTGATAGTGTTAAGCGTAGCGATGATTCGTATAAACCTTATCGTAGCGAGAGTAAAACGTTCCGGATTAGTAACGAATTTGTAGAAAAGTTGCATGGTAAAATGGCTGCATTGATTGATAATTTTAAGGCAATCGGGATACCCCCAATTGCTTTTGATGGATATGAAGTAACATTTCGTACCGTAGTTGAAAACGAGGTTTGGTCATTAAAAATTCATATGCCTCAAAAAAATGCACTTCTAATGGCTAATCTTTGTCGGCAAATTATAATGGATGCCGACATAAATAAACCGGATGAAACGAAATACATTGAACTGCTTGAGGAAATGGATTTTAAAAATCATCTGTAATCGGCTCTGATATTCAGTTAAGAGATATGTATGTGTTTATTATTTTGATTAAGTCATGAAAAAAAAGAATGTTTACAGTGTAGTGGATTTTCAAAAGAGCAACGCCATTGAAATGAAAAGAGTTATATCAATCATATTATTCTCGTTAATCGTTTTCTCTTGTGAAGAAAATGATAATTTACGTCCCGAACCGGTAAATCGCACCATTATCGTCTATATGGCTGCCGATAACGATTTGGCTGCCGATGCTTTATCCGATATGGAAGAAATGAAGCAGAGTTTTTCCGAAAACGGCGTAAGCCTGATTGTATTTGCCGATTTATCGGACGAAGCGCCTTATTTATTACAAATAGGACAGGATAAAGAAACGTTCATCAAGTCGTATCCCGAACTAAATTCAGCCGACGCCAACACATTAAAAGAAGTGATTCAAGAAATTGTCGACATGTATCCGGCGCTGGAATACGGACTGATTCTCTGGTCGCACGGCACATCGTGGATGCCTTCCGGAAGCGGGTTGCGCTCGTTTGTCAAAGACTCCGGCAAAGAAATGAATATCACTGATTTGGCCGAAAGTTTGCCGGTCAAATTCGATTTTATCCTTTTCGACGCCTGCCTGATGGGATCGGTCGAAGTCATTTATGAATTGAAAGACAAAGCAAATTTCATCATTGCTTCATCTACGGAAACCATTTATACCGGATTTCCTTATGACGAGATTATACCGGAATTATTGAAACTTCAAATTGATTTCCATGCGGTAGTGCAACACTATTTCGATTACTACAATTCATTGCAAGGCGCTTACCGTTCGGCAACCGTTTCGGTGGTAGAAACGAAGCATTTGCCGGAGTTGGCTACGCAATTGAAACTTCTTTTTGAAAACAACGCTTTCGACCGTGAAACTTTTAACCGGGCAGCCGTTCAACGATTGGACGTTTACGAAGAACAGTATTGTTTCGATTTGTTGGATTTTGTTGATGAAGCGCTTCCCAATGTAAACAAGAAGGATTTTATTGCTCAATTGGAGAGAGCGGTTGTATATAAAAATCATACGCCGCAGTTTCTTCAACTATACGACATTAATACTTATTGTGGATTGAGCAGTTATATTCCTCATCCTCAAAGAAACGATTTGAATAACTACTACAAAGGATTAGAGTGGTATGCCGATAGTGGAATCAACTATTTATTTTAAATATATGCGGAATTTTTATAGCTTTTTTATCCTTTGTCTCCTGACTTCCTGCTCGGCAAATTATTCGCCGGAAATTGAATTTGTCTTGCAGCAGTCGGGCAACAATCGCGGTGAACTGGAAAATGTGTTAAAACATTACAGCCAAAATCCTGCCGACAGTTTGAAACTGCGTGCGGCAGAGTTCCTGATAATAAACATGCCGGGAAAATATTCGGAATACTACGACGCGCCATGGAACGACGTGGCAACGGTACTCCTTCGCTGGACAAGTTCGTCGAATAAACAACTTGTATTGGACACTTACCGTCTGGGCGCACCGGTAATTAAGGAAGACGTGAAATACGTCACCGCCGAATATCTGATCAACAACATTGAACTGGCGTTCAAGGTGTGGCAGGAACGCCCGTGGGGAAAACACATTCCTTTCGACGCTTTTTGCGAGGAAATATTGCCCTACCGGCTCAGTTCCGAACCACTGGAAAACTGGCGGGAGAAGGCGCTTGCTTCCTTTGCCGACTTGGATACTATCCTGAACAAACCGGAAACAACGGCAGTTGAGGCCTGCCGGATTGTGAACGATTTGTTGCCGCGTTTCAGGATAGACTGGGATTTTCCCGCGATGAACTATTCGCAGTTGATGGCTTCGGCAAAAGGGCCTTGCGACAATGCCGCGGCATTAGCCGTTTTCAGCATGAGGGCGCTGGGGATTCCCGTTTCCTTCGATTTCATTCACCGATGGCCTAATCTGACTCACGGACATGCGTGGAACTGTGTTCGCGACAGCACAGGAAAACATATATCTTTCATGGGAGCCGAAGTCAACCCCGGCGGCGCTCACATGGGAATAACCAAACTCAAGAACAAGGTTTACCGCAAAACGTTTGCCGGACATACCTTCCGAATGGACAAAAAATATATTCCGCCTCTCTTCCATGGCAACATCACGGATGTTTCCTGCGAATACGAAGGAATTTACGATGTGGAAATTCCGGTGAAATACCTGCCGGACAGCGTAACCGGTTATGCCTGGCTTGCCGGCAGACATGCTTCGAAATGGGAGATTGACGGCTGGGGCACAACCGACGGCACGACCATCCACTTTGCCTCCGTCGGTGGGCAGGTACTGTATCTTCCCGTATGGTACGAAAACGGTACGATGAAAGCCGCCGGCGATATGTTCAGGCTGGACAACGACGGAAATGTTATTTTTATCACCGAAGGGCCAAAGCCATTTAAAGGGCCGCACATCCTTTCGGCAGCCGCTCCTTGCATCATTCCGATGCGCGATTTCGACATCGGCGGGGAAGGCGTGGCATTTCACGAAAGTGACGAACAAAATCAAAACGGTTACGATGAAGACGATTACCGCAGAAGTCATGGCGACCCGAGCAGTTATTCTGTTGATATAGTGGAAAGGCAGTGCATCGGTTGGACAGTAACTGGAGAATGGTTGATTTATACGGTAGAAGTAACGGATCCCGGAGAATATCAACTGTCGGTAAGCGCATCCGCGTTAACAACTACAAGTACATTTCATCTTGAAGTGGACAATCAAGACGTATCGGGATCAGTATCCATACCCAATACCGGCGATTGGCTCCAATGGGTGTGGTGTCCGGCCGAACCGTTGAAAGTGTATCTGACGGCAGGGAGTCATCAGATAAAATTTTATTATGAGGCCGGCGGAAGTAATCTTCATGAATTGAAACTGACATATATCAGGAACCGTGCAGGAGAAAACAAATCATTAAAAATTAATTAATATGGCAAAAAAGAACAGAGTAAGCAGCAGGATATTGCTTTTCATCCTGCTATCAGTAACAGTAAGTTTATCTACAAGAGCGGAAGATTATTTTTATCGTGTCCAATCCGGCGTGGGAGAGCCGATTCATATCTCCGGCAACACGATCGACAGCGTAAAGGCAGAAACCAATAGCCTGAACTTCTACGAGGCAAACATCCCTGCCCATACGCAAGCGCTCTCCGGCGCCCGTATCACCTTTACGACAGGCAACCTGAACGTTATGACCTTCAACATCCGGGTGAAAAGCGGTCAAAACGCTGACCCCATCGACTGGAACACCCGGCGGACGAAGATCACAAAATTGATCCTCAACGAAGAGGTGGACATTATCGGCACGCAGGAAACCGAACCCGACCAGCAGTCTTACCTGAAAGATAACCTGCCGGGATACGCCACCGTCGGCGTCGGACGCAAAGGCGGCAACAGCGGAGAGTATAACTCGATTTTTTACCGCACCAGCCGTTTTATCCTCCTCTCGTCGGGTACCTTCTGGCTGAGCGACACGCCGGATGTGCCCGGCTCTAAATTCCCGGAATCGGGATACATCCGTATCGCTACATGGGCAAAATTGGAAGACAAAATAACCGGACGGCAAATCTTCGCTATCAACACCCACATCGACCATACCAGCGCTACGGCGCAGGACAAACAGGTGAGAGTGTTGATGCAACAGATACAGGCGCTACACGGCGGATTGCCGGTTGTCCTGACGGGCGACTTCAACATGCGACCGGAAAACGCCAATATCCACTACATCAGTGACTCGTCGCAGTCCTTTCACCTGCTGCATACGCGCGACATTGCTGTTCAGCGTACCGGATTGACTTATTCCTATCACGGATACGGCGCTACGCCCTTAAACGAACGTTATCTGGCCGACTATATTTTTGTCGACGACAGGATAAAAGTATTGCTGTACAGCGTAATGCCGGAAAAATTAGACGACGTCTATCTGTCCGACCATGCGCCGGTATTCACAAAAATAACGGTTGAATGAGAATCTATTTTTTAATTATTTAATTTATTTATATCATGAAAAAGTATCTTTTTTTATTTTTTTCCCTGTTAACGATAACAGGAGGAATGTCTGCCCAAACAGATGTGACAGACCGGATTATCAATCCCGACTTTGAAAGCGGCGATCTTACCGGCTGGACTATCAGTGTAAGCCCTGCCGGCAGTGGAGCAAGCTATCAGGAAGTGAGCGCCCAAAACAGGGGAGGAGAGGGCGGAAACCACGGAGTTAATGCTTTTTGCGCTTGGGGACAGCTTACCAATTATGGCGATTATGAACTTTCGCAAACGATAACCGGTTTGGAGAACGGGTTATACCGGGTGCAATGTTTATTATCGGGAATAGTGCGGGTTTGGCATACGATAGAAGGTGAGGTGAATGCATTTCCCACGCTGACGACCCAGCGCCTCTTTGCCGGTAATGCTACCGACGGTTACAAATACCAATTTTGGGGAAGCGCCGACCGATATTCGGCAGAGAATTTGGCAATTATCGGAACTCCCGAAACGTATTCTTTTGCCGATCATGTTGAGTCGCTACCTGATACGCCGGACGCTTTCAGGGAAATGCTCGTAGATGTTCCGGTTACAAACGGCACACTGACCATCGGCGTCCGCACAGAAGGTAACCGAAACACGCAGGGACTTGTTTTTCCAACAAAAACCCATCCGGATGGCGGCGGCTTCAATGCCGATCATTTCCGCTTGACAAAGCTCCCGGAACCGGTCAGGCTTCATGTTTACACAGTGAGCGACCCCTGCGAACGAGTTTATTCCTTAGAAGACGACCCTGCGCTGGAACTGAACTTTACGGAAACCGACTTGCAAATCACTTCCATAAATGGACTGGAAACGATACCGCTCACGGATCTGATATATTTCACCTTGAAAAACAAAGAAGAAAACGGTCCGACTCCGGTTGACGCAATCGCCGGCCCGGCGGCCTTCTCCGTTGGCCCGAATCCCGTATCCAATATCCTGACCGTAACCGGATCGCAAGCGATTGCAAATGTAGCGCTGTTTGACCTGCAAGGACGATGCGTCCTGCAACTCGCTCCTGTCGGCGACCGGACTGTAAACCTCTCAACGGCCACTCTGCCGTCCGGCGCATACCTGCTCCGAATAACCGACCAAACGGCTCATGTAATCATAAAGAAAATTATTAGAAATTAATCAATATGAAAAAGAAGAGCCGTACAAGCAGCAAGATATTGTTTTTCATCCTGCTATCAGTAACAATCAGTTTATCTACCGGAGCGGAAGATTATTTTTATCGCGTCCAATCCGGAGCCGGAGAGCCGGCGCATATCTCCGGCAACACGATCGACAGCGTAAAGGCGGAAGCCAATAGCCTGAATTTCTACTCGGAAAGCCTCCCAGCGCATACGCAAGCGCTGTCCGGCGCCCGTGTCACCTTTACGACAGGCAACCTGAACGTCATGACCTTCAACGTGCGGGGGAAAAGCGGCGAAGACGGTCAGTCACTCAAATGGAACGAGCGGCAGTTGAAGATCAAACAAATGCTCCTCGACGAAGGAGTGGATATCGTAGGTACGCAGGAAACCGAACTCGACCAACAGACGTGGCTGGAAGAGAACCTGACGGGATATGCCACCGCCAAAGGCGTCCGCAACAACAACGACGCCACCCCCAAGGGAGAATATAATTCGATTTTTTACCGTACCGACCGTTTCACGCTCCTCTCGCCGGGGGGAACGTTCTGGCTGAGCGACACGCCGGAGGAACTTTCTAAAGTCCCGGAATCGAGCGCCACCCGTATCGCTACATGGGTCAAACTGGAAGACAAAATAACCGGAGAGCAAATCTTCGCCATCAACACGCACATCGACCATACCAACGCTACGGCGCAGGACAAACAGGTGAGGATATTGATGCAACAGATACAGTTGCGACACGACGGCGCGAAGGTTGTCCTGACGGGCGACTTCAACATGCGACCCGAAAACGCCAATATCGTGTACATCAGCGACCCGTCGCACGCCTTTCACCTGTTACATGCGCGCGACATTGCCGTTCGGCGTACCGGGTTGACGTATTCCTATCACGGATGCGGCGCAACGCCTTTGCAAGAACGTTACTTGGCCGACTATGTCTTTGTCGGCGACGGGACAGAGGTATCGCAGTACAGCGTAATGCCGGAAAAGTTAGACGACGTCTATCTGTCCGACCATGCGCCGGTGTTCGCAAAAATAACGTTTAAATGAAAATCTATTTTTTTAATTATTTAATTTATTTATATCATGAAAAAGTATCTGCTTTTATTCTTCTTCCTGTTAACGATAGCAGGAGGAATCGGTGCACAAACCGGTTATCTGTACGTTCACACGACAGCAACGCCCGACAAACAAACGTTTGCCCTGGACGATTTGAAAAGTTTGACGTTTACAGACAGTGAAATGCAAATCGCGACAACGAACGGCCCGGAAACCGTATTGCTTTCCGATTTGATGTATTTTACGCTGAAAGGCCTTCCGCCGACCAATCTGCCGCCGACCGCTGCCGCCATATCGTCGATTGAAGTCTATTCGAACCTCGCGACCGGCGTATTGACGGTAATTTCCGCACAAGCCCTCACCGGTCTGGAACTCTATGATTTGCAGGGGCAAAAACTGCTGCAACTCACGCCTGACGGCTCATTGACCGTCGAAGTATCGCTCTCCGATCTTCCGGCAGGCATTTATCTGCTTCGTGTAGCTGACGAAACAGGCAATGTAACGATTAAAAAAACCATGAAACATTAAAAGTCATGAAGACGAAGAAAAAACAAATTTTATTCTTCCTCCTGTTAATGATAACCGGAGGAATCAGCGCACAAATCGACCTGACAACCTGGATCGGCAATCCCGGTTTTGAACGGAACCATCTGTTAGACTGGACGTATTCGCCGCCCGATTTCGAGTACTACGGCGTACATCCCGATTATTTGGAAGGGAAAGAAGGGAAATACAATTTCTATTCATGGAGCCCAAAAGGACATTTCGATAACGAGCTTTCGCAAACGGTAACCGGCTTGGAAAATGGGCTATACCGCGTAAAATGCGTGCTGGCCATACTCGCAGGAAGTGATTTTATGGTCCAGCGACTGTTTGCCGGCAATGCCACCGACGGCTACAAATCGCAGTTTTACGGCCCCATAAATAATTATTCGGCCGAAAACCTGACCATTATTGGGGCTTCCGAAACTTATACCTTTGCCGGCCATGAAACGTTCGGAACTTTCAAGGAACTGAGCGTCGATGTTCCGGTTACGACCGGCTATTTGACTATCGGTATTCGCGCCGAAGGCGACCTGAACACACGGGGACTTACTTTCCCTCCCGGCCCGGTCGAACGCGGCAACTACAGAGCCGATAATTTCCGCTTGATAAAACTCCCGGAACAGGAACCGGTAGATTATTCCATTCTTCAAGCGTTGGTTACGGAGTGTAGCGAATTTCTCTCCGGCGTTACGGTTGGTTCCGATATAGGAAATTATTCCGAGTTGATAGCCGGATTATTACAAACCGCAATTGATGCTTCCCAAGCAATGATTACCGGCAGCGAACCGAGCCAGGCAACAATCGACAATCAGGTAACGACCCTGCAAACACTGTTCGAAATGTTTAAGAGCAGCATTATTGTCGAATGGTACAATCCCAACGCAAAGACTGAAGATATTATTGACGTTCCCATCCGGTTCTCAACAGGACACCGGATGACTACTCCCTCAAACTGGGCGCTCGATATATCTTCCGACAAATTATTTTTTGTATTGCATGGAAAAAATCTCAACAGTTGGGGCGTCTATTTAGATCAAGTGAACTCAGTCACGGTTCCGCAGGAGAACTCTCATGTGCTGAAAGTCCTTATTTTGGATGAAACTACCGCTGAAGCGATTGCCTTTATTAACATCCCTTATGCGGCGCGAAATACATATCCCGGTATCGTAAACGACTATTTAACGAAGGAGACCGTTAACATCAATCAATTGAATTTTTATGCCTATCCATCGAACGGCGCCGGCGAGATAGACCATGTCGGTTTCTATACGGCAGGCGAATTATTGAATTTATCTCCCGCCATAGCCGATTACCTCTCCATTGACGGCGAGAACTTTTACGACCTTTATTTTACATCGGGAGGACGTGCAAGCGATATGGCTCCATGCTTCCATCTACAAGGCGTTTCCAATCTGGTTACCCCCAACGAGTACGGTTTGACGCCTTCTGCCATGAATACATGGAAAGAAAACGCCGAAAGCACAATTAACAGCCGGGCCGACAAGTATCTTGCCCTCTCAACCTTAAAGGCTAATCTGGATACAGCCACGCTCAAGATTAACTTCATGGGTCAAACGGCGCTGGGCGGTAATTTCGACGGAACAAACATTGTCGCTTACGCCTATGCCTCTACAGGATTGGGCGAAACGGAAACGCCGAATCTTAAATTGCTTCCCGAAGATACCGGTTTAGCTCTCCCTGTCGCACAGGACGACATAATTGCGTACAGCCGCGACAACGCCGTCTTCATCCGGAGCGCTTTCGCTCATCCGCTTAAACAGGTGTATGTTTACAATCTTCAAGGCCGGCTGATTCATTCCAATGCCTGTGTCAACACAGCAGATTACCGTTTTGAAGGAAACCATATCCCTGAAATTTGTATCCTGAAAGTGATAACAGAGAATGGCATTAAGCATCTTAAACTCCGGAAATGAGGCTGTATACAATCATTAATAATAATAATAAACAATCGTATTTTATGAAAACAAAATTGATTCTTTTTATCTGGGCGACGCTCCTTTTCAACGTTTGCTACGCCCAAAACAAAGTACAGGTAGCGGATCTTCGTTGCGAACACCTGACCGATCCGTTGAGTTTGGAGGCGGAAACGCCGCGTTTCAGTTGGAAGATAACCGATCCCGGTCATACACGCGGTCAACAACAAACCGCTTACCGTATTCTGGTCGCTTCCACTTCCAACCTGTTGGAAAACAACACGGGCGACGTGTGGGACAGCGGCGTCGTTTCGTCCGAAACATCCCACCTCGTTCCCTATAACGGCGCTAATCTGCAAGCCAACAAGCTTTATTTCTGGAAAGTAATGGTTTACGACAAGGACAATCAGTCGTCGGAATGGAGCGTTCCCGCCCGCTTTTCGATAGCCCTCCCAAACCGGAGCGATTGGAAAGGAGAATGGATCAAACATCCGATCACACCGGCGAGCAAGCATATCTGGTTCAGAAAAGGCTTGCACATCGACGGAAAAGTTACCTCCGCTTTCGCCT
Source organism: Dysgonamonadaceae bacterium (assembly GCA_031276105.1). Lineage (GTDB taxonomy): Bacteria > Bacteroidota > Bacteroidia > Bacteroidales > Azobacteroidaceae > Azobacteroides. Next base: position 5,240 of record JAISNS010000332.1, on the reverse strand, counting down.
ATGTAGCGTCGGTAGGATACCACGAACTTTATGTAAACGGGAAAAAAGTGGACGACCGGGTACTGGCGCCCGCCCTTTCGCGCCTCGACAAGCGGGTGTATTATGTTACTTACACGATAGACTCTTTGCTGGTTGAAGGAGATAATATGATTGCGGTGTGGTATGCCGGAGGCTGGTCGCGATATACCTTCTTTGCTCCCCTTGTCAATCAGGCGCTCCTGATGCAAGTGAACGGCACAACAGAAAACGGCGATTTCACACTCCATACCGATCCGACATGGAAATGCTCGGAAAGCTCCAGCAAAGACGATTCATGGTACGGCTTCGGCAACATGAACCGGGAAGAAATAAACGGACAAAGAGCAATTGACGGATGGAATACCACGTCTTTTAACGACCAATCGTGGATGAACGCCGTCGCGACCTCTCCCGTGAAAACCGGCGACGAAGAACAAATCTTGACGGCGCAAGCTACCAACCCGTCGAGAGTCATCGAACGCCTCACCCCGCAGAGTATCATCGACACGCTGGGACTATGGCGGGTGGATATGGGTAAAAACTTCACCGGTTTCCTCGAAATCAATTTCTCCGAATTGCCGGCGGGAAGCACCATCACCATCGAGGTCTCCAACCGGAAAGAAGCCATCAACGATTTCGCCCAAACGCAATACTATATCAGTCGCGGCGAAGCAGGCGAAACATTCCGCAACCGCTTCAATATCGTTGCCGGACGCTATATTCACCTCACCGGTCTTTCCCGGAAGCCCAATCCGGAAGAAATAACCGCATGGGTGGTGTCGAGCGCAGGCGAACGGAGCGGCTCTTTCACCTGTTCCGACGAACTGTTTAACCGCATACACGAAATAGATGCATGGACCTATCAGGTTTGTACTACCGAAGGCTTTACGGTCGACTGTCCGCATCGCGAACGGCTGGGATACGGCACCGAATCGGGCTGGGCAACCGCCTGGGGGCTGGGTATGCCCGTGTTTGAATCGGCGCCCTTCTATGCACATAACATAGTCAACTGGGGCGACGTACAAATGCCCAACGGCTGGATACACAATACCGCTCCGCAAATCAACGAACACTTCGGCGGCCCCATGTACAGCAGCGCAGTGGTGCAACTGGCTTATGAGCATTACTTGGCGTATGGCGACAAAAAAGTCGTGGAAAAGGCATACCCTACCACTCAACGATGGCTCAATTATTTGGCCGGTTACATCGTCGACGGCGTATTGATGCCCTACGACGTTTCCGGAAAATATCTTGGCGAATGGACGGCTCCGGGTATGCGCTACGAATATGCCGAAACCGAAGGCTCTCAGTTCTTTAACAATTGTGTTTACGCAGTTGTCCTTGATTTGGCATCTCAATTGGCCGGAATCATAGGAGAGACTGCCGACTCAATTGCGTATGCACAGCAACGCGAAACGCTGTTGCAGAACGTACACAACAAGTATTTCAATACGAATACCAATCGCTATGTATCCGGCAACCAGTTGCATACCATTTTCCCGATGTTTGCCGGCGTCACCCCTGCCGGATTACATTCCATGCAGATCGACCATCTTAAAAACAACCTGACAGGCAGTCAGCCGTATTTCGATTACGGCACTACCGGTCGATATCCGTATTTACGGTTCATGCTTGAACATCCGGAGTTGTACGAACTCTTTTCATCCATCCTGTCGAAAAAGACCTATCCGAGCTATGGCCATTTTATCGCCAATGGCGAAACAACATGGCCGGAATATTGGGAAACCAACATGGACAGCGACATGCATACTTCCTATACCGGTATTTCGCTCTGGTTTATCAAAGGCCTTTGCGGGATAGAACCCATGCTAAGCGACCCGGCATATCGCACCATTTCCATCCATCCTCACGTCATCAATAAACTGACTTGGGCGAAAGCCACCATCAATTCGCCTTACGGACAGATTGAAAGCGGCTGGAAAAAAGAACAGGGAAAAGTGATCTATAATATTGCAGTACCGGTTGGCGCCCGGGCAATCCTGACGCTGCCCGCCGCATCCGTCAACGACGTGAAAGAAAGCGGACTGGCGCTGGATCAAGCCGACGGCATACAAATCCGGCAAACGACCGGCAACTCAATCACTCTTGAAGTATCGTCCGGACAGTATCAATTGGAAGTGGCCAACACCTCTTCCGGTCTGACAAAAGACTTGCCGGCAAACAGATTCAAAGTATATCCCAACCCGGTAGACAACAGTACGATGTTACATATCGATCTGGACAGGACGTACCGCGATGTGTCGATCAATATCTATAATTCCACCGGTACGCTGGTGCAGACGGTCAAAGAAAACGGGCGGTTTCTCCGTATCCCGTTCAATTTCTCCTCCGGCGTCTATACCGCGCAGGTAAATATCGACAAAGAAATGCAAACGTATAAAATACTGCTTAAATAATTAGAAATCATGAAAAAGAAAAAAAGTTACATAGCAAGCCGCAGGATATTGTTTATAGCCCTGCCGTTGTTAACGCTTGCAAGTTTAATCGTATGGGCGGAAGATTATTACCGCGTTTATTCGGGCGCTTCGCTCGAACCGGCTGCCATCATCGCAGGCAGCAACATCGACAGTGTGACGGCAAAAAACGGTAACCTTAGTTTTTACGAAGGAGATAATCCTGTTCACACACAGTCACTGACCGACAGCCGCATCTTCTTTACGAAATTTGGAGAAGAAGTGTTTATTCCAACCAACCGCTTTGCCAAAGTGGACTTACCGGGCGACTATACGACTCCATTTGCCAATTGGGAATCAAAATTTGGTTTGGCCAACCTGTGGGACGGAGGGCAATATGCCTCCGTTTATGATGAGGGAACTTACGGAACACCGTTTGATTCGCCGATACCGCAACATTTCACCATCGATTTGGGACATACCATTGTACTCACTCGCTTTAAGATGTATCCGAGAGCGCTTGAAATGTACGATGGCTCGGCGCCAAGGTTTGTGGAAATCTGGGGATCCGAAAATCCTTCGCCGGACGGCTCTTGGGACAGTTGGAAAAAAATAGGCGAATGGGAACAGGAAAAGCCGTCGGGTTACGGCGCAGGCTCGGATGTAGGCCCCATCACGGATGCCGACAGAGTTTGGTTTTGCAATGGAGGGAATTATATCGTGGATCCATCCAACTATACACCTATGAGGTACCTGAGATTTAAAGTAGTCGATACTTTCGCCTCTTATGCAACGGACGCCACCACCGGCTATCTGGTTATTGCGGAACTGGAATTTTTCGGCGGAATTATTGCAACCGTCGAAGACCCGGAGCCGGTAGTTTCTTGCGACACCCTGCCCAACGGCAAGGTTTATAGCGTTACCGAAATAAACGCCTCTTATAACATTAACCGGGGAGAATATGCCGTTTTCATTCCCGAAAACACAGACGTCATACGAGGAGTATTGGTGCACCAGCATGGCTGTCTGGTGGAAGGGATAGGCGCTTCGACGGCTTACGATTTGCACTATCAGGCGTTGGCCAAAAAATGGGGATTGGCGCTTGTAGGCCCCGATCTGTATGCGCCTTATGGCTGTGGTAGTTGGAAAGAGGTCGAAGGAGGTTCGGGGCAGGCGCTGTTCAACGCTTTGCGGCGTGTTGGAATAGCATCCGGACATTCCGGCCTGGAAGATGCACCCTTATTATTATGGGGACATTCGGGCGGTGGCTACTGGGTGCTCTCCATGCTGAAAAATTACCCGGAACGGATAATGGCTGTTTTTGCCTATTCGCCGGCCTTTAATCCGGTATGGAGTTATCCGCCGGCTGCGCTGAAGACGCCCCTGTTCATTCGTCATGCCGGCGCCAATGACTTGAATGACAATGGTATCTATTGCTGGGAAACGGCCTTGAACACGTTTCATCAAATGAGGCAGTCGGGAGGTTACGTAAGCATTGCCAACACGCCCGGACAGGGACATAATTTCAGTTACGTGCGTTATATGGCTGTCCCGTTCTATGAATCGGTTCTTGCACAGCGGTTGCCCGAAGGAAATCAGACCGGTTATCAATCCATGCGCGATATGGACGAATCAAAAGCTTGGTTGGGCGACACAACATTGCTGACTGTCTGCCGGGCATCCGACTACACAGGCAATCCGCTTACGCAATGCTGGTTGCCCGACGAAAATGTCGCCGGCAAGTGGCAGGAATATGTGACTACCGAAACTGTCAGCGACATAACGCCTCCGCCCCCGCCTTACCAAGCGAAACAGGAATGGAAAAACGCAACAACAACCGTCCTGACATGGAAGGCCGACGCCGATATTGAATCGGGCATTGCCTATTTCAATATTTACAAAAACGGACAATTAAATTCCCGTTTCCCAACGTCCGGAGAATATCAACGATTCGAAACTCAAGGAGATAATCCGACGCCTTCAGGAAGCGACTTGCCTGCAATGCAAGTAGAACTTTCCGCCCTTGCAGAGGATAATTTCTCCATCAGTACGGTCAACTGGTTTGAACTGGAATCGGAAAAGACAGATTTTTCGCATTAAAAGTGTTTAGGGGCATATAGACGCCCATTTTCACTTGCGACAAGCGATCTTTGACATATTGTTACACGCTTAATCACTTATTAGAATTAGGAATTAAGAATTAGGAATTGCGCAAAGCAATATTTGTTTAACGCGCTTCGCCTAATTCCTAATTCTTAATTCCTAATTCTTAATTAATAATAATTGTACTATCTTTGTACTTTCATCAAATCAATTAAAGTTATGGAAACAGGAAAGTTTAAACGCTTGCCTTACGGTAACAGTAATTTTGAGAGGCTAATCATGGAAAATTATGCCTACGTAGATAAGACGCATTTCATCGAATTGTTGGAACAGGAAAGCAATTCCTACCTGTTTTTCACCCGTCCGCGCAAGTTCGGCAAGAGTTTATTCTTTACGATGCTGTATCATTACTACGATATTTGCAGCGCCGGCAAATTCGATGTGCTGTTCGGCGACTTGTATATCGGCAAGCATCCTACGCCGAAGCACAACAGTTATGCGGTGATAGAATTTGATTTTTCGGGTTTGGACACATCAAACGAGGAAAGTTTTGTAAAATCATTTTCCAGTAATATACAGCAGGCAATTCTCACATTTCTGGAAGATCATGCAATGTCCGTTCCCAATACGATTGAATATCTCCGAGAATGTCACGAAAAAACCACGATTACGGATTGGTTAAATATCGTTTACCGAGCGGCAAAA
>JAISNS010000318.1 GCA_031276105.1 Dysgonamonadaceae bacterium | reverse complement strand
GTATGCCCAAATTTTGTCCATTACCGTAAAGAGCGACTCCTGAAATTCCTTTCGCGCCGTGTAGGATATCATCGAATGGTCCAAACGGTATTCAATAATAATCTCTGCATTAGGCAAATATTCCCGTAATGCTTTGCGTGTACCGAGCAAAATCAAAGCGGCATAATTGAGTTTTCCATTTTCAATCAATTCCAGATCGGAAAAAATCTGTAAATCAGGCAAAGTTTCAAACGCCGGATTTTCCTGTTTTTGTGCATAACCGGATTTCATTGAGGCAATTGCTTCAGGGTCTAAATCTTCAAACTTCAATTCTTCACAAATTTTGGCAGAAAAGTCAGGCGCATTTTCTTCCAAAATTCTGCGCATTTCATCGTCCGACATATAGCGCAGGCTATCACCGATTCGCATCAAAGCCACGCCTTCAAATCTTAGCATTTGACCAACAGGACGAGACGGGATATGAAAAACCAATACCCGTCTATCATCCTCAAACAGTTCAACAATTTTCACCCTGATGGACAAATGTTTATATATTGCATCTTCCAATTCGCCAATCTTATTTTGTGCAAAAACTGTTCCCACAACTTTGTGCGGATATTCGTTATTCATCCCAAAAACGAGCAGACCGCCTCCTTCATTAGCAAGGGCAACAACGTACCCAAGTATGCATTTTCTTCTTTCCGAGGGATCGGAATGACGACCTCCAGCGAAATTAAAATCGCGTTTTGCTTCTTTAAATTCGACTTTATCTTCCGATTCCCGGAGTGTTTTGAGTTCTTGAATCGTCATACTGATACAATATCTGTTATTTTTTTACAAAAGTATTTCTTTATTTGTAATACACAAAATATTTATTTCAAGTATTTGAAATACAAATAATAATATGCTACTGCTTTTTTTCTTTTCGTTCGGGAAAATCAAAAACGACCTGAAAATCATCATCAAATTTCAACGCAGCATCGAACGATTTTCCATTTCGGCTTTTGAAGCCTTTTATAATTCCGGTTTTGCCTTTGGTCAGCAAGTCCGTAATCTGTTTGTCGGACAACTGTTTTTCGCTTTTATTCCGAAAAACCACCAATCCGCAATTCATATCCGTACATTTTGCGACTTTGGAGTAAAATCGCACTTGCGAGGTTTTGCATTTCGGACAAAGACAGGTATTTTCATCCGCGACGGCGATTTTCTGTTCCAGCAATTCCACAGTGATTTGCCGCGTATAAATTTCGATTGCTTTGCCAAATGTTTCCGGCTGCATTTCACCGCGTTCAATTTGCGACAAAGTGTTTTCCCACGAGCCGGTCATCGCAACGTCTGCAATACGTTTGTCTTTGACTGTTTCGTAAACAGATAAACCCTTTTCCGTCGGAACGAGCGACTTCTTTTCCCGACGAATATAATCGCGAGCAAACAGCGTTTCGATAATTGCGGCACGTGTTGCAGGCGTTCCGATACCGGATTCTTTCATTGCCTCGCGTTCCGCTTCGTTTTCGACCTCTTTGCCTGCGCTTTCCATTGCCCCCAGAAGCGATGCTTCCGTGTGTAATGGTTTAGGTTTAGTTTGTTTTTCCAAAATTTCGGATTGCAGTATCGGAAGTGTTTCATCTTTCGATATTTCGGGCAAAGCGCCTGTTTCATCATCGTCCGTTTCGTCCGTTTCGCCGAAAACTGCTCGCCAGCCGGCTTGTTTAATCACCGCGCCTTTGCTCACAAAAACAGCGTCGTCGCAGACAAAAACGATTGTCGTGGCATCTTTGATACACTTCTTTGAAAAGGCTTCCAACATGCGCCCTGCAATCATTTCGTAGATAATCTGTTCATCGGCAGACAGATCTTTTGGCGCGTTTCCGGTGATGAGTAATGCGTGGTGGTCGGTAACTTTTTTGTCGTCCACACTGCGTGGGTTCAGTGTGCGAACGTCCATTGAGGCGACATAACTGCCAAAACGTGCATCATTCTTCAAATTTATAAGCGGCTGAATCAACCTGTTGAAATAAGGGAACAGGCGGATTTTCAACTGATTTCTTCCAATAACAGCCGTCATGTAGTATTGGCTATGGCTGACTTCCATCTTGCCCGGCGTACCAACGACTTAAAGCAATTTGCCGCTTGTTGTACCGACATAAATAATCTCATTAATTCTTACCAAGCCTCAGGCGTCAAAGTGTATGGACTAACGCTTGGCGACTTGACATGGGACAGATTCTGGTATAGCAATAACTTTACTCTTGACCATTATATCCCTGAAAGGAGGTTGTCCGGAAACTGTGGAATGCCTCCTTTTATTTTTCAAACAATTAAAAAGTATTCATAATAAAAACCGGCGGCAACCCGCTACGCAGTAGAAAAAAGTCTGGATTCCTACAAATTCAATTTTCGCCGGTTAAATTCCCGCTTAACAGCAAGGTATTCGCCGACAATTGGCTATTTCCCATGAAGTTATGCTATATAAAATAATTACCGCAAAGAACATAATTCGTTACGTTCTTTGCGGTAAAATTGACTTTCGTGAAAGAAACTTCCGGTTAACCTTTCAGTAAACAATAAGGCAACCTTATTGGGAGCAATAAGGCAACCTTATTGGGAGCAATAAGACGACCTTATTGGGAGCAATAAGACGAGCGGAACAATCAGGCTTTAACAGTGAATATCTTGTCGAATATTACCGAACGAGGGTCTTTCAACGGTTTGTTACCGGTTCCGGCATATTGCGTCGTGATTTTCAGCTGCACCGGTTCGTCGGTAACCATTTGAGGGGCAACAATCAGCAGTTCGGAGGGATTGTTGACAACGATGTCAACCGCCGGAACGGGATAGATAGCTTCCGGGTCTTCGAGGCTGATAAATTCGATGCCTACGCCCGGTTTCGGGCCGGCTATTTTCACATTGTGTCCGAAGATTTTCACGTTTCCGCCTTTGGTAATAAACTGATTGGTTGTTCCGCTCTTCACGTCGTCAACATGGTCAACGCGCAGTTGTACGATGGGTTCTACATGCCGCAAAGTGTTTTGTTTGGCGGCTGCAGCCAGTTCCTTGGAGGGCGTAATCTTGATAACGGCTTCGGTGGGATGTTCGCCTTCCTTAAAAGAGCCGGGGATACCGTAGTGATAATGCGCCAGTTTCAGGTTGACGGCATTGCCGGCGGCGAGCCATTCCAACTGGATTTCGGCTGCCGCTTCGAGCATGGCGAGCGCTTCGGGTTTACTGATGCCGAGGTTGCGTTTGGCAATAGCTTCGGCCAAATCCTGTTCCGTAAAGGAGTGGACGTTAACGACGCGCGCATAGCGGTCGTTCGGGTCGTCTTTCGTGAGACGATTGTTTTCTAATACGTAATCAATCATGATAACTTTTTTTTAATGATGAATTTATTTAAGAATGAACTTGTGTGTTGATATTCTTTCGTTTGTTTGTATGCTTACAAAATAGACGCCCGCGGGCAGGTGGGCGAAGGAAACAGTTGATGTTTTGTCGGTCGCCTTGTTCGTAAAGAGCCGATTACCGGCGATATTGTAGAAACGTAGCGTTTCGTTGCCCTGCAAGCCGGAGATGATAATTTGGTCGCCGGCAGGATTGGAGTAAACGGATATGTTGTTCGCTTGAATATCGGCAATGCCATTGCCATTGCCATTAATTACAAATACAGATGATGCGCGACTCGAATTTGTTCCGTTTGTCAGAGTGGTTGCTACGCCATTTTTCCAAAGTGTGGCGACAAAATCACGATAAGAACCGCCGCTTGCTACATTGTATGTGTATCCTGCTACATAGACATCGTTGTTTAGCACAAAAACAGACTTGGCAGAACTTCTTGTTGTTCCGTTGGTTAAATTTGTTCCTACACCATTTTTCCACACTTTTGCTACACCTGATTCTTCACCTGCCACATAGACATCGTTACCCGATACAAATACGGAATAGGCATAGCCAAATGCGACTTCCTCAGTCAGTTTTGTTACTACGCCGTTTTTCCAAATTTTGGCTGTTGATTTAGTACCGTTGCTGTTATATTCATATCCTGCAACATAAACATCGTTGCCGGATACAAATACAGATAATGCGGAACTCGAACTTGTTCCGTTGGTCAGATTTGTTACCTCTCCGTTTTTCCAAAGGGTTGCTTGCCGATGTTCATCATAATAACTTGTTGCTACGTATACATCTCCATCTGCAATAAAAATGGCTTCATCGCTTGGCGAGCCACGAAGATAACCGCCTGCAAAGTCGGTTAGTTCGCCGTTTTTCCAAACCTTTGCATACAGTTTGGCAAAGGAACTGTTATCTTCGCAATGCCCTGCCACATACACATCTTCGCCGGATACAAAAACAGACGTAGCCTGAGTCAGTTTCCCTCCAATGCCGGGAAGAGTGGTTGGCTCAGCGTTTTTCCACATTCTGGCGCCGGCAGCATTAAGAATACGTCCTCCTTCATATCCTGCCACATAGACATCGTTGCCCGAAACATACACAGAACTCGCTTCGGAATTATATGTTCCATCTGTAAGGTTAGTCGCTGCGCCATTTTTCCAGACTTTGGCTACATCTGTGTTTCCATTGTTTTCGTAACCAGCCACATATACATCAACGTTTTGCGCCGCCGTCACATTTGCGCCCAAAACCCCAATAGCGAGTACTAAAACTAAAAAATAAGATAATTGCTTTTTCATTTGATTTTAAAATTTAATTTGTTAATATAAAAATAGTTTGTAAAAAAGAATCGCACGCAAAAAAGCCGCAAACAGGCACGAAGCCCCGTTTGCGGTAAGACAATACGTTATTACTTTATTGTAATTTGCTGAAAATAAGGATTTTACCCCCCCCCCCGCGGGTTTTTAACATTCGGGGAATCAAGGTTTTAACGACTTCCAAAAGAGTGGGAGCAGCAAGAAGGTGTATGTCGGGAGAACTATTCATTCGGCGTTCAATAAAAGTTGAATGGCGCAAAGATAGGGAAAATTATTGAAACAGCAATATTCAATGTTACAAATTTTGAGGGATTTCTTCCTGCCATACGGGTAGCTATCACATGCAGGGACGGCGGATTTGTTTGGCGCATCGTTGCCGGATCAAGTATAAATTCTCAAACCCTATTAATTTTACTCTTAAAGGACGTATCCGCAGGCAAGAAGCAACCGACCTGACCGATCCTCACGGCACACACAAAGTTTGTTTGGACGCAATTTTAGCTGCAATTGACGAATTGAAGGAGGCAAAAACGGAATGGTTACAACATTGCCGCTTCTGGATGTATCGAGGCGCATGGGCAGAATGGGAAATAGACCATGTTGAAATGGCAGTGCCTATCTCTCCCGAAGAATTGCGGGCAAAACGAAACGCAATACTCAAACATCAATCTCAAATGGAAAGCGCACCATTTTTAGGTAACGATGAACGTTTGTTTTGGCAACGTTCCGAAGACCGCAACCGGGCAACAGCCGGATTATATCATCGTCTGGGCTTGGCATGTTATGAAGCTATTGAAGCATTTGTCGAATATAAACCGCTGTAAATTGATATAAAAAATATGAGAGTAATTATTCAGCCGGATTATAAATCCCTGTCGCAATGGGCGGCGGATTATGTTGTGAAAAAAATCAAATCAAAACAACCGACAAAAGAAAAACCGTTTGTATTGGGATTACCTACCGGTTCAACTCCACTTGGAATGTACCGGGCATTGATTCAACATTACAACGAGGGTAATATTTCGTTCAAACATGTTGTTACTTTCAATATGGACGAATACATTGGGTTAGCAGAAGTTCATCCCGAAAGTTACCATTCCTTTATGAGGAATAATTTTTTTCAACACATTGATATTGATCCTGAAAATGTGAATATACTGAACGGAAATGTTCCCAATCTGATGGATGAGTGTATTAATTATGAGGCCAAAATAGATGCAAGCGGGGGTATTGATTTATTCATTGGTGGTATCGGCTCTGACGGTCATATTGCGTTTAATGAACCCGGTTCATCCTTATCATCCAGAACACGTATTAAAACGCTAACCAAAGAAACAATTATTGCCAACTCCCGTTTTTTTGAAAATGACATTGACCAAGTTCCCAAAGCCGCATTAACCGTTGGTGTAGGTACTGTGATGGATGCAGAAGAAGTCTTGATTTTAGTCAGTGGACAGAACAAATCCAGAGCTTTAGCTCAGGCAATAGAAGGCTCTATAAGCCAGATGTGGCCAGTTACAGCTTTGCAACTCCACTCAAAGGGAATTATCGTTTGCGACGAGTCGGCTACGTCTGAAATAAAAGTAGGCACTTATAACTATTATAAGGATATTGAACAGAATAGGATTTATTAAAATCCTGAATTATACGGAAGTTTCCGAATTTTGGCAGGAAAGGACTTAAAAAAAGAACTATGACAAAAAAAGAACTTGTAATAAAAGCTTCAGAGAAGAGTGGATTGACCCAAACAGAGATATTCAGATGTATCACTCCATTTTTAGGAGCTATATTGGAAGCTCTCCATTCAAATGAAACAATCATAATAAGAAACTTTGGAACTTTTTATGTAAAAGAATATCCGGCACGTGAGGCTCGAAATCCAAGTACGGGAGAAACTATTATTGCGCCTCCCAAGAAGGTTGTAAAATTCAGAATAACCCCCAAACTCAAATCTTTTATCGGGAAAGAAAACTGTGAAGCCGTCAACAATTTTATTACCTCTTCATTTTATATAAAAAATGATGAAACGTAATTTTTTCTATGAAAATAGAAAAACAAAAATATAAAAGTTCTCAAAGTGTATTAATATTCAATCCATTACAGGTATTAATAGCAATTGTCCGGTCTGTAAACAGTGCGGCAGAATTAACCGGAGGTAACATACAGTCAATTTCGTTTGCCAGTACCGGTAAACATGTTACTTCAGGAGGCTATTATTTCCGGTACATTTATCCCAATATTCAAATCAATATCGGACAACTCAATGTATTAAAATTAAAAGAATATGACCAAATGTGCGGAGAAGAAAGAACGTATTATAAAAAGAAATACATATATTTTCTCAAGCAGCAGTATCAGCGGAAAATGATGAAAAAGTGGAATGAGCAAAACGGTAAATCGGAATAGTATTAAGTAAATTTTAACATACCGTAATCTTTAGGGATAATTATGCAGACAAAACGAGAACACGAAAAAACCCGGATAAAAAAGAAATGATGATATGAAATAGTCGCCGGATTAAAAATAAATGTAGTTTTTTTTGAGCATAGAAAAATAGCTAAAAAGTCTGTATATAAGAAATAAATTCATATATACAGGCTAATTTATTTTATTTTATCTTGTAAATATCTGAAGCATAATCATCTTACTTTGCTTTGGAAAAAGGTAGCCAATTGTTGTTTTTTTGCCCAAAACTGACTATCTTTGTCCGCGATATAAATGATTTAATAACTACGGTTCTTGTATGCTTTCATGTAGGTTTTATAGGGTTTCGCTAAAATTAGCATTTGATTTTTAGGTAGTTAGAAAAGAATTTGTATCTTTATGCCACGAAAGACGTCTTTTGTCTTAAATTTTCACATAAACAAATAAACAATGAATGAACAAATTAAACAGATTGCCGAACGATTGAAAGGGTTAAGGGATTCGTTAGACCTTTCGATTTCGGAAATGGCAGAACGCTGCAAAAGGCCGGTCGAAGAAATTCGGCGCTACGAAACGGGTGAAACCGATATTCCGATGAGCTTCCTTTTTGATGTGGCTCAACAGTTTAACATCGATACTTCTACGCTGATTTCCGGCGATGAACCTCACATGAAGTCGTATTTCATTACCCGCTACGGGAAGGGTATTTCCGTCGAACGGAATAAAGCGTACAAATACCTGACGCTTGCCGGAGGATACATGCACCCGCAAGCCGAACCGTTTGAAGTGACGGTAGAACCGAATGACCGTGATATTCACCTCAATTCACACAAAGGAGAAGAGTTTAATTACATTCTGGAAGGCCGTTTGTTATTCCGTTTCAACGGGAAAGACCTGTTTCTTAACCCCGGTGACAGCATTTATTTCGATTCCTCTTATCCGCATGGGATGAAAGCGCTGGATAACACGCCCGTTAAATTTTTGGCAATCATATTAAAGTGAAAGAACATAGAATATTATGGTAGAGAAATATATCAATCAAATCTGTTTTAAAGACCAGGAAGATTTTAAGGCTAATTTCAAAATCAATGTGCCGGAAAACTTCAATTTTGCATACGACATCGTGGACGAATGGGCGAAATCTCACCCCAATAAAAAAGCGCTCTGCTGGGTAAACGACCAGGGGGAACATATCGAATTTACATTCAACGATATGAAGGAAAAAAGCGACGCGGCGGCTTCCTTCTTCCAATCCATCGGAATCGGAAAGGGCGACAAAGTGATGCTGATTCTTAAACGCCGCTACCGGTATTGGTTTGCGATTCTGGGACTGCATAAAATCGGGGCGATAGCGATTCCGGCAACTCACCTGCTGACGAAAAAAGACATCGTTTACCGTTGCAATTCGGCAGACATCAAAGCGATTATCAGTGTCGGCGAGCCGCTGGTTACGAAACACGTCGATGAAGCCCTGCCCGAATGTCCGACCTTGAAACACCGGATTTCCATCGGGCCGGAAATTTCAGAAGGTTGGGTGGATTTCAGAAAAGGCATGGCGGAAGCGCAACCGTTTCTCAAACCGGAAAATCCCAGCAACAACGACGACATTATGCTGCTCTATTTTACTTCCGGCACAACGGGACATCCCAAAATGGTTATCCATAATTATGCTTATCCACTGGGGCATATCATCACTTCGGGCTACTGGCAAAACTTGAACGAAGACAGTTTACACCTCACGCTGGCCGACACGGGTTGGGCAAAAGCAGCCTGGGGAAAGCTTTACGGCCAATGGATTATGGGCGCCTGCATTTTTGTGTACGATCATGAGAAGTTTACGCCGGCCAACCTGTTGCAGGTAATGCAGGATTACCGGATAACTTCGTTCTGCGCTCCTCCCACGGTTTTCCGGTTCCTGATTCGGGAAGACCTGAAAAAATACAACCTCTCGGCGCTGAAATATTGCGAAATAGCCGGCGAACCGTTGAATCCGTCGGTTTTCGACGCTTTTTACGAAGCTACCGGCCTGAAACTGATGGAAGGTTTCGGACAAACGGAAACAACGGTTACTATCGCTAATTTCCCGTGGATGAAACCGAAACCGGGATCGATGGGAATGCCCAGCCCGGCTTACGACATGGATTTAATCACACCCGACGGTCGCAGCGCCGAAGACGGCGAGCAGGGTGAAATCATCTTCCGAACCGACCGGATAATGCCCGTCGGATTGTTTATGGGTTATTACCGTGATCCGGAATTGACGAAAAGCGTTTACTACGACCATGTGTATCACACGGGCGATATTGCCTGGCGCGACGAAGACGGTTACTACTGGTTTGTAGGCCGCAACGACGACGTCATCAAAAGTTCGGGATACCGCATCGGCCCGTTTGAAGTGGAAAGCGCCCTGATGACGCATCCGGCAATAGTTGAATGTGCCATCACCGGCGTTCCCGACGAGATACGCGGGCAGGTAGTGAAAGCGACCATCGTTCTGGCGCCGGCTTACAGGGAAAAGGCCGGGCCGGAATTAGTCAAGGAAATTCAGGAACATGTGAAAAAAGTGACGGCGCCGTACAAGTATCCGCGTATCATCGAATTTGTAGAGGAATTACCGAAAACCATCAGCGGAAAGATACGAAGAGTACAAATACGCGAGGAAAAGAACTAAAAACTAAAAGATAAAAACTAAAAGTTGCCCCGCTTCGCGAAACTTTTAGTTTTTATCTTTTAGTTTTTAGTTCTATCAAGGAATCCCGCGTCAAGCGCGGGATGATACGCTTTTGAGACAGCCCTTTTACGCTTTGATAATCCGTTTATTCACAACCTGTCTGTTTGTCTTCACGCTTGCAATATAAACACCCTTTTGCATCTTGCTCATATCCACTTTATGGCCTGTTCCCCGGTAAACTCGGCAACCCCACGAATTGAAAACCGACACTTCGTCAATCGTATTTCGACTGTCGATAAAGAAAACATCATCTACCGGATTGGGATAGATTACAACGTCCGGTAAAGATTCTTTTTCAAGCGATTGAATATCCGATACGGATTCTTCCGCCTGCAGGAACTGCTTTATCAATAACCTGGGTTCTGCTCCTTTCAGCAAAGCCGCATCAAACCGGATTTGTATCTTTTTCGTTTCGCCGGGCAAAATGAATAGATAATTGTCATCCAAAAAAATGGGAAGTATCCGCTCACCGGTAAGCGCGTTGACAACTCGCAGGCGGACGCCGTAAGCCAATGCCGGCGAATCTTCGGCGTTGCTGATGGAGGCCGCCATGACGCATTTCCCGTTTTCTGTTTCACTTGCTACGGAAACCGAAAGACTGGCCTTCGGAATATCTTTCAATGGAGTATAATCGTACTCTTTCTTGCCTTTCAAATACCAATTCCCGGAAATAACTTTACCGGAAGCGTCCGTCAATGTCAGTTTCAAAAAGTGTATATCCGGAAGATTTGTCGTTGATTTACTCAAGGTAAAGCAGTTCACAGGCATACCGGCAAGGGCGTTGACTTGCGCTGTTTTCGAGGCAATTTCCGTTCCGGCAGAGTTATAGATAGAGGCTTTCGCCGTTAATCCGGTGAGGTCGTGGGGAGTAGCGTTAATCACTTTAATTGCGTAACTGCTGCTGTTCCACTGGATGTGTACCGGCTCGCAGGCGCTTTTAGCGCCCCAATAAGCTCCTGTGGCGTCGTAATAATAATCGTAGGTTTGCCATACGAACGACGGATAGGCAGGGTTGCTCATCCAAACCAGAATACCGGTTGCATCGTTTCCCATCTTATCGTTCCATGCTTCGTACATGCCTTTCATGACTTCGATGTTCAGGAGTTGGGCTTTTTCGCAGAACTCTTCCAGATCGGAAGAAAGGCCGAATTGTTTGTCAACCGTATTGCGGTAGGTATCGGGGCCGGCGTTTACGGCTTCTTTCCCGAAAAAATGTTTATTCCAAACCGTATTGTCGTCATTTTTCAACTGATCATCGGTTGGCAGGGGCCAGCGGTCGTTTTCGGGAACAAATTCTTTCACACTCTCGAAGGTGGGAAATGTGGCGGTACCGATTTCCGTCCGCAAACCGTATCCGTAATTTGCACCGTAAGGATAACCGTCGCCCAAATTGCTTGCCGACGATTCGAAATGGCTTTTCGGCGTCCGGTTCATCCACCAGCCGCTGCCGGATAAACCGCCCGAATTGGAACAGGGCTGGTAGAGGCGGTCGTTGTTGTCCTGTTCGGCGACAACGTTTTTCATATACGTATTCAACTCTTCGACCGGAGTCGTTTCGTTCGCGCCGCACCAGACAGCGATACAGGGGTGATTCCGCAAGCGTTTGACTTTGTCGAGGACGTTATTCTTGAAGTCGTCGTAGCTGTCCGGCGTTCCGATAGAGAAAAGGTACCAGAAATCGTCCCAAACCATGATTCCGTGTTTATCGCAATAATCATACAGTTCGTCATCCGTTACACAACCTGTCCATAGCCGGATCATATTATAATTCATGTCTTTATGGAGCAGGATTTTGGTTTCGTATTCTTTTCCGTGGCAACGGAGTAAATATTCGCTTATCCCCCAGTTCCCGCCCTTTAAAAACAACTTTTGCCCGTTTATAAACAACGTAAGAACCGGTATGTTCCTTGAGTTATTCACCCATTGGTATTCGTATTTCTTAATACCGAATGTAAGCTCTTTCGTATCCGATTCTTTTCCATCCACCAAGCATGTCAGGGTACAGGTATATAAATTCGGTTCGCCGTATCCGTTCGGATACCACAACGCCGGATGCTCAATGAGTAACGGTTCAAATTCGTCTTTGTCGAAGGAGGCCGTAACCGTCGTTCCGGCAGGAGCGGTCACTGTTTTTGAAAACCGGATGTCTCCGGGATTAATGATACCCGATACAAGAACGTTTTTCGATTCGGGAGCGACATTCTTTATCCCTGCGGCGATTACAATTTCGGCCTGTTCATAATTCGGCAATTCTGCCCGGATCCACGGGTCTTCGATTACAGCGTCGCCGGTAAATGTCAGGTAAACGTTGCCGGTGATTCCGGCTAATCGCCCGGGCACGTAGGGCATCCAGTCCCAACCGGCGGCTGAAAGGTAAGTCGGACAGGCATAGTTTCCGAATATCGCCGCCAATCCCTCTTCTACCCGGTGTTTCTTCTGCTTGGCGTCGGTAATCAGTACGGCAACTGCATTTTTCCCCGTCTTATTGAGCAGGGCGGTTACGTCTTTTTTGGTACGGATCATGTGACCGCTTACGTCTTTCGTGGAATTTTTTGTACCGGAAATCTTTTCTCCATTGAAATAAAAATCGGCAAAGCGATTGATTCCATCAACATGCAGCCAAACCCGTTGCCCGTCTTCATAAGAAGCGGGTAAATCAAATTCCGCCCGGTACCAAAACGGACGGTTATAAAACGATTCATCTACTTGATAGATATTATCTCCATAGTTGGGGTCGGGAACGATTCCCGCTTCTACGTAAGCGGTAAAAACCGTTCCGGGAACGACTCCTTTAACGTATCCCGCGTTGTCGAATCCGGGGGTCGAAAGTTCCAAACCGGTGCGGGAAGCTAAATCGTCTTTCGGCTTAATCTCCCAAACAATGCCCTGATTATCGCTGTTTAAGGAATATTTTTCCTGAGCCGTTACGGGGGAAGTGACAAGTAACAAGTAACAAGTAACAAGTAACAAGTGACAAGTAACAAGTGACAAGTGACGACTGACGACTGACGACTGACGAGTGACGAACGCTTTGTCATTGCGGGCTTGACCCGCAATCCCCTTATTGTTTATTAAACTTAAATGTTTCATACTGATTTATTTTATTTTATTCTATTTTTATTCTATTCCCCATTGTTGATTGGGATACGTTCCCATAAATAATTCCAGTGTTCCTCCCTGGAGGATTTCGGCGTGATCGATGAAGCAACGGTTATAGGCCTCGTCATTGAGTTTGGCCGATCGGATATAACAGTTCTCCGGCGAATTGTTGTGGGCAATAATGGTAAACGTATTGCCGGTGGCGGGCGTCGTATAAACGACTTTATCAAAGACGGGCGAAGTAATCTCATACCGTGTTTCGCCCGGACAAAAGGGATAGATTCCGGTTGAGGAGAGGACATACCATGCCGACATCTGCCCGGCGTCTTCGTT